>JACNJP010000015.1 GCA_014382465.1 Planctomycetota bacterium | reverse complement strand
CGTCCATCGCCAACACCTGGCCGCGGCGCTGGTATCCGCCCGAGGGCGGTGCAAACCGCGCCTCGGACGCGCCCTACTACACCGGCGACTTCAGCGACGGCTTCGGCAACAAGATGACCGTGCTGGCGGTCTCCAACCCGCACAAGTGGGGCCGCGAGCCGTCCGCCTTGCACGACCGCGCGCCGGGCTACGGCGTCGTCCGCTTCAACCGCGCCGCGCGCACCATCCGCGCCGAGTGCTGGCCGCGCTGGGCCGACCCCGCCGCCGGCGACGGCGAGCAGTATCCCGGGTGGCCCATCACGATCCATCAAGCCGAGGAGTACGACCCCGCGGGCGCCGCGCTGCTCAACGAGATCCAGGTCGAGGGGCTCGGCGTCGAGCCGGTGTTCCAGGTCTACCACCAGGCGAGCGGCGAGCTGCTCTACTCGATCCGGTGGCCGTACTCGCACTTCGCGCCGTGGGTGCCCGACGCCGCTGGCGCTTACCGCGTCCGCGCCGGCGACCCTGACCGCGAGTTGTGGCAGGAGCTGCGTGACCTGACGACCGCGCCGATGGGCCGGGCGCGGGTGCTGCGATTCTGACTCATCAGGAATAGCGTAAAGTATTATAATAAAGTAGTTTCCAGATTATTGACAGATAAGTTAAAAAGTTTTAACTTGTCCCCATGGAACCGAATTGGGGCTTCTATGGTCGTCGGTCCGAACTGGAGAGTCTGGCGTCGATCCTCCGTCGTGGCCGGTGGTTCTTCGCCAGGATCTCCGGACGCAGGCGGATCGGGAAGACGACCTTGATCCAGAAGGCCTTGCAGGAGGCCGACCGGAGGGAGTTCTTCTACTTCCAGGTGCCGGATTCCGGACCTGCCGGCGTCCTCGCGGCGGTCCGTGACGCAGCCGCGACCTTCCCGGTTCCCGCTGGGCTGCCGCTGCCGACCAACCTCCTCCAACTCGCCCGCTTCTTTGGCCTGCTCGCCGAGCGGGGTTTCATCGTCGCCATCGACGAGTTCCAGTACTTCAACCGCCAGCGGATCAACGAATTCTGCTCCCACCTGCAAGCCGAAGTGGACCGGCTGGGGTCGCAGCCGGGGGAGAGCCGCGGCGGCTTGATCGTCCTGGGCTCGATCCACACCGAGGTCTCCGCGCTGCTCGATGACCGGACGGCGCCGCTCTACAACCGGACGACGGATGAGTTGGATCTCGGGCACCTGGATGTGGCGTCGGTGCTCGAGATCCTCCGGATTCACGCCGACGACGATCCCGCCCGCCTGCTCTTCCTCTGGAATCTCTTCGAGGGAGTGCCCAAGTTCTACCGCGATTGTTACGAAGTGGGGATCCTCGGTTCTGAGCGCAGGGAATTCCTCCGGCGCGCCTTCTTCGAGAGCTCCTCGCCCTTGCGTTACGAAGCCGACAACTGGTTCCTGAAGGAGCTCCACGGGCGATACGACGTGGTCCTGCGTTTCCTCTCCCGCCGGCCCGGCGCCACCCAGGGCGACGTCCAGAGCCACGTGACCGAAGTGAATCCAGACGGCAAGGAGCAGGTCGGTGGATACCTCAAGATCCTGGCCGACCGCTACCGGATGGTCGAGCGGAAGCTGCCCGTGTTCGCGAGGCCGACGGCGCGCAAGGGCCGGTACTACCTGACCGACAATTTCCTGCGCTCGTGGCTCCGCGCTCTCGCCGGACCGGTTTCGGCGGTCCACTTCCGGCCCATCGACGAGCTCGTGGGAAGGGCGGACGAAGCCTTGGCGCAAGCGGAGGGGGTCGGATTCGAGCGGCTCGTCGCGACCCTCTACGAGGAGCGCAGCCGCAAGGGGCTGGCCGGATTCCCGCTCAGCCACCGCATCGACGGCTGGTGGGATCGGGGTGACGTCGAGATCGACCTGGTGGCCCTCGACGATGAGAAGAAGAGGATCCGGCTGGGTCACTGCCGGAGGTCGAGCCGCAAGCTCCTGGAGGGGGTCCCGGCCTTCCGCGGCCACGTGTCCCGCTTCCTCGAGCAACGCCGGGAACTCGCCGGATGGGAGGTCGAGCTCGTCGCGATCGCTCCACGCATCCCGGAGGGAATCCGGCGTCTGATCCGGGATGCCGGGCTCATTCCGGAAGACCTCCGGGAGCTGACCGACGGTCTCTGAACTCGCCGGGCTCTGAATAGGAAGGCGGAGGCGAAGAACGGGACGCTACCGCACCAGCCATCCCGCCGGGACCGGCATCCACTCCCCGCCATCGCGCGCCACGCTCAGCCCGAGCGTGGCGCCGCCGGTCTTGTTGAACCACGCGACGCGGATCGGGTGCAGGCCGCGGGCGAGGGCGGCGCTGCCTCGCTTCTCGGAGGTCGAGTGCAGGCCGTCATGATCGACCACCAGCGCCTCGTGCAGCCACAGCCGGGCGCCGTCGTCGCTGCTCAGCTCGAAGGAGTAGAGGCCGTCCTCGGGCACCTGGAGGAAGCCGTCGAAGACCCGGGCCTCGCGCTCGCCGGCGGGGCCCTCGGGCCGGCCGACGGGGGCGGCGACCCGGGATTCGACCGGTTCGAGGGCGGAGAAGTCCGGCAAGGCGGTCCCGTCGCCCCGGTAGACCCGCCGGTACAGGCCCCGGGGGGGCGCCCGCCGCCCCCCCGCGGGGCCGCGCCCGCCCCTCCCCGCGCCGCGCCCCC
>JACNJP010000574.1 GCA_014382465.1 Planctomycetota bacterium | reverse complement strand
AGGCGGGCATAGGGGCTGCGGACGCCGCCGTAGGGCGGGTCGAGCGGCCCGCCGCCAGCGCCGTCGGTCAGGGCCTCGTCGAGGGACGTGAAGAGCGCGGGCGCCGGGTGGGAGCCGTAGAGCCGGACCTCCGCGCCGGCGTAGCGGCTCTCCAGCGCGGCCTTGCCGAGCGACGGGAAGCGCAGCAGGAAGCGGTAGCTGCCGGCGTCGAGGCTGCCGAGCTCGGTCTCGAGCTCGTAGGCGATGAAGCGGCCGACCGCGCGCTCGTTGCGGTCGAAGACCTCGAGCATCAGGTCCTCGCGGATCTCGGTGGTCTGGATCGAGCGGGGCGTGTGCAGCGTGACCCGCGTCCCGTCGGTCGGGACCTCGACCTGCCACTCGATGCGGCCCTGGAACATGCCGCGGCCGCCCAACACGGTGGCCCGGATCGGATCCGGCACGATCTCCATCTCCCCCACCACCGCCGTGGCGACGCCCTCGAGGGTGGCGCTGGCGCGGACGCGCTCCGCCCGCAGCGGCGACTTCACCGCCAGGTAGGCGATGCCCTGGCCTGGCGGCGCGACCATCGCGTCGCTCTGGGGCTCGAGTCCGGCGAACTCGATCTCGAGCACCAGGTCGGCGGGCCGGTTGACCGCCCAGCGCGAGGCGATGGTGTACTCGAGGACGGTGCCCGGCTCGACCGGCACCGTCTGCTCGACCGCCCCGCGGGGCTCCAGGAACCAGCGGCCGCGGGCCTGGCGGTCGCCGGCGTAGCGGAAGCCGCTGACCGATCCGGCGCCGGTGCGGAATTCGTTGCGGCCGACGCCGGTCTGCTCGAAGCGCACCCGCGCCTGGGTGGCGCCGTGCGGCACCCGCAGGAAGGTCCGCTCGAGTTGCCCCGGCGCCAGGCTGAATTGCTTGCGCAGCCGGTGGCCGCTGTCGGCGCCGGTCTCCCAGGGCACCACCACGGTGACCGGGACGATGAGCTCGGCACCGACCTGCTCCGACCGGTCGGCGTCCCACAGCAGGACCCGGGTCGAGTGGAGCCCCGGGCCCAGCTCGGAGGGGTCGATGGTGACGGCGAAGCTGCGGCCCTGGGCGCTGGTGTAGACGGCCTCCGGCACCGACACCCAGTCGGCCTCGGAGCGCAGCCGGAAGCTGCGCCGGAATTCGGCCTGCTCGGCGTGGGGTGCGTCCTCGGGGAACACCGGGGCGACCCGGACCACGCGCTCGAAGGGCTGGAGCGAGACCAGGTCCCGTTCGTAGATGCCGGCGCCGTCGCCGAAGGGGTTGCTGGCCTGGACCTCCCAGACCGTCTCGTGGTCGCCCAGAGCGGCCAGCGACCGCAGGGCCTCGAGGGACGGCAGCACGCGGATGACGCCGTGTCCCTGCTCGATCCAGTCGTGCTGCTCGAGCCGCCGCGCGCCGAGGCGCAGGGCGCGGCGGACGCGCTCCGGCGAGGCCGGCAGACCCTCGGCGCGGGCGGCGCTGAGCAGCAGCGCGACGCAGCCGGCGGCCTGCGGCGACGCCATCGAGGTGCCGTTGAAGTTCTCCGCCGGCGTGATCAGCCACGACGGCAGCGAGCTGACCGCCGCCCCGGGGGCGGTGAAGTCGACCCCCAGGCCGCCGTTGGGCAAGGGGCCGCGGCTCGAGAAGTCGAACAGGACCGCGCCGGAGGGCCGGAGGGCCGCGTAGTTGGCCTTTTGGGTGTCGGGCCAGACCGCGGCGGCGATGGCGAAGGCCGCGCGCGCGGTGGCCGGGGCGCCGACCGTGCTGAGGGTCGGGCCCTCGTTGCCGGCGCTGGTCACCACCGCCAGGCCGCAGCGGGTGGCCTCCTCGATGATCCAGGCGTCGGGCTCGCGGCCGTCGGCGAAGAAGCTCGGGCCGCCGAAGCTCATGTTGGCGACCTGGCAGCCGGCCTCGACCGCGTAGTCGAGCGCCTTGGCGATGGCGAAGCCGCTGGTCGAGCCGCCGAACTTGCCGTCGCCGATCTTGATGGCGACGAACTCCACGCCGGGGGCGACGCCGTTGAGGCGGCCGCCCTCGCCCTCCCAGGCGCCGACGATGCCGGCGACGTGGGTGCCGTGGCCGTTGGTGTCGAAGTAGAGCACCACCTCGTCGCCGTCCTCGGCCACGCCGACGGCGTAGTTGAGCAGGGCCTCGTCGCCGAGCACCGCCCAGTCGCCGGAGTCGCGGAACGGCCGAAGGGCGGGTTCTTCGCCCAGCTCGCCGTCCTCGTCGGAGTCGATTACCACCTTCCAGCCGGCGGCGTCCTCGAACACGACCAGGTCGTAGACCGGGCCCGGGTCGTCGAAGCGCTCCCAGCGGGCGGCGATCTCCTCCTGCCGCAGGGTGGCGGGTTCGGCGTCGCCGCTCTGGTGGCCGCGGCGCAGCTTGGCCTCCTGGAAGCCGCGCCGGCCCTCCTCCCAGCGCTCGCGCCGCTCGGCCTGGATCCGCTGGCGCAGCTCGCCGGGGAGGAAGGCGGCGTCCACCCGGCCGAGGTGGTACTGGCCGGCCTCGGCCCGGTGCGCGCCGAGGCGGAGCCGGCGGCCGCTGAGGCCGATCAGGGCGCCGTCGACGGCCTCGGCGACCACCGAGGTGTCGAGCCGGCCGTCGGTGGTGGCGTCGTACCAGTCGCCGATCTTCCGCCCGCCGAGCGGCGTGCGCTGG
>JACNJP010000425.1 GCA_014382465.1 Planctomycetota bacterium | reverse complement strand
GGGGATCGACGACCGCGCTCCACTCGACGTCCTTCGGCCCGCCGGTGCTGGCGGTCTCGGCGCCCTCGCCGCGGCGCCACACCAGCACGTGCTCGACCGAGTCGCAGCCGGGCATGGCCTCGTCGACCACCGCCTTGAGGTCCAGCAGCTTGCCGCGGCGCCAGCAGCCGTCGGTGGTCACGACCAGCTTGGCGGACTGGTCCTGCACCCGGTCGCGCAGCGACACGGCGCTGAAGCCGGCGAAGACCACCGAGAAGATCGCGCCGATGCGGGCGCAGGCCAGCACGGTCATCGCCAGCTCGGGCACCATCGGCATGTACAGGGTCACTCGGTCGCCCTTCTCGACCCCGAGCGACTTGAGGCCGTTGGCTACCTTGCAGACCCCCGCCAGCATGTCGGCGTAGGTCAGGGTCCGCGCGTCCCCCGGCTCGCCTTCGAAGTGGAAGGCCACCCGGCCGCCATTTCCGGCCGCCACGTGCCGGTCCAGGCACTGGACGCTGGCGTTGAGCTTGCCGCCGACGAACCATTTGGCGTTGGGCGTGTCCCAGTCGAGCACCCGGTCCCACTTGCGGTCCCAGTCGAGCTGCTCGGCCCAGCCCGCCCACCAGCCCTGCCAGTCGGCGTCGGCCTTCGCATACACCTCGGGGTCGTTGCAGTTGGCCTGGGCCACGAACTCCGGCGGCGGCGCGAAGCTGCGATTCTCCTGGAGCAGGGTGTCGATGGTCTTGGCGCGGTCTTGGCTCATTTCGGTTCGGGGCCGGCGCACGCTCCGCGGGTCGAAGTGAGCACGAAGTCCGCGAGTTCGCGGACGCTGGGGTAGGGAGAGGCTTGGAGGGATTCGGCCACCTTCTTGGAGCTTTCGCCCTCGGCGAACATGCGGTGCAGGCTGCGGCGCAGCGCGTCGCGCTCCTCGGGGGCGAAGCCCGCGCGCCGCAGCCCGATGGTGTTCGGGCTGCGCCAGCGCAGCGGGTAGGAGCCGGTGGCGATCGAGTAGGGCGGCACGTCCTTGGTGGCCATCGAACCGCCGCCGAGCATCGCCAGCCGGCCGATCCGGCCGAACTGGTGGATCGCCGAATAGGCCGACAGGATGGCCTTCTCGCCGACTTCGGAGTGTCCCGCCAGGGAAGCACAGTTCACCAGGGTACAGCCGTCGCCGAGGCGGGCGTTGTGGCCGACGTGGCTGCCGACCATCATCATCACGCCGTCGCCGATCACGGTCTCGCCGTCGCCGACCGCCCGGTGGACCGTGACGTGCTCGTGCAGGCTGCAGTCGCGGCCGACCCGCACCAGCGTGCGCTCGCCGCGGTACTTGGTGTCCTGGGGCTCGCCGCCGAGCACCGAGCCGCTGCGGATGACCGTGCCGGGACCGACCTCGACCCGGCCGAGCAGGTGGACCTGGGCCAGCAGCCGCACGCCGTCGCCCAGCTCCACGCCGGGCTCGACCACGCAGTAGGGGCCGATCTCGACGCCCGCGCCGAGCTCCGCGCCGGGGTGGACGACGGCGGTGGGATGGACGGCGGGGGCGGCAGCGGACTCGCTCACGGGGTCCAAGTCTAGAAAGGTGGGGGTGAAGGGTGAAAAAGACCCGCTTGGCCCGTAGCTTATTCCGTAGGCGTTCGGACCCCCGACACCTCCGGTTCTTGCCACGGAGTTCCCCCTTGAGCAACCGGCTGCTCGCGCTCGTCCTCTCTCTCCTCAGCGTCCCCCCCGTCCTCGCCGCCCAGCCTCAGCAGGCGGTCCTGCTCCAGGCTGACGCAGCCTGGCTCGGCAACGGGGAGCGCATCGCTCCGGCCTACGTCCTGATCAAGGACGGCGAGGTCGTGGCGGTCTCCTCCCGGCCCCCGATGTCGCGGGCGAAGCCTCTCGAGGTCCACGGCACCCTCGCGATCGGCCTGGTCGACGCCTGGGGCGGTCCGCTGCCCCTCGACCTGCTCCGCAGCGGCCACCGGCCCGGCGGGCTGGCGGTCCGCGACTCGCTGCCGGTCGACCTCCCGGGCGCCGACCCGGCGCTGGCGGCGCGCATCGCCGCCGCCCGCAGCAGCGGGGTGGCCGCCGCCTACCTGTCGCCCGGCGGGGGAAGCTACCGCCGCGGCCTCGGCGCCGCGGTCGGCTTCAACGCCAACGACCTGCCGGTCAGCGCCGGCGAGGCGGCCCTCGACCTGGCCGCCGGCAGCGCCCTGGGCGGAGGCCTGGAGGGCCAGAAGACCACCCTCGACCTGGTGGGCCTGTTCGACGGCGGCGACGCCTTCCGCGACCAGCAGGAGGAGTACGACGAGAAGCTCGAGAAGTACCAGAAGGACCTCGAGGAGTATCAGAAGAAGCTCGAGGAGTACAAGAAGAAGAAGGACGAGGCCGACAAGAAGGGCGCAGCCGCCGACGGCAAGAACGGCGGCAACGGCAAGGACGGCGACAAGAAGCCCGAGCCGCCGAAGCGTCCGCAGCGGCCGCAGGAGCCGGTGGCCGACGCCAACATGAAGCCGCCGCGCGACGCCCTCTCCGGCAGCCTCCAGGTCCGCATCGCGGCCAACAGCGTCGCCGCCCTGCGCCACACCCTGAAGCGGCACCAGCGCTTCGACCTCGACCCGGCGGTCGTGCGCGGCCCGGAGGCCCCCCTCATCCCCGCGGCCCTCGCCCCGGCCGGCACCCCGCCGGCC
>JACNJP010000331.1 GCA_014382465.1 Planctomycetota bacterium | reverse complement strand
GGGTATCTAGCCGTACGTAGTGCAGGGGGGAGGGGAGAGAAAGGCAGGGGGGGGGGTGCAGCTGGCGCCGGGGGAACTCCCACAGGTGCGTCCACCGGGGCACCCGGAGGGCCCGGGGGGAACCCATCTTGTCGGGCGAACTCGACGGCATCCGCCGGGCCTGGCTGCGCTCGGCCGCTGGCGCCAGCCGGCCGGTCCGGTGGATGGACTTCGACAAGCCGGACGACTTCTTCGGCAGCTCGGCGATCAACACTTATCAGAAGGGCGCCTGGGTCCTGCACATGCTGCGCGGCGAGCTCGGCGACGCCGCCTTCTTCGCCGGGCTCGCGTCCTATTACCGGGACCACCTCGGAGAGGCCCTGCGGACCCGTGACCTCGTCGACGCCCTCGAGTGCTCCAGCGGGCAGGAGCTGGACTGGTTCTTCGACCAGTGGCTGGACCGCCCGGGCTGCCCGGAGATCGAGCTGATCTGGGGCGCGGAGGGGCTGACGGTGCGTCAAGTCCAGGATCAGGGCTTGTATCGGTTCTGGTTCCGCGTGCGCTGGTCTGATTCGGAGGGCAACAGCCACTCCGAGCGGTTCCGGATCGAGGAGGCCAGCACCGAGATCCCGCTGGGCCCGGGCTACCGCTCTCCGGTTGCCGATCCCGACGTCGAGTTGCTCTACCGCAAGGTCTGAGCGCCTGGGGACGCTGTTAGAATCCGCCCCGATGACGAGCCGCGAACGCCTCTTGGAGATCTGGCCGGAGATCGAGTGGATCGAGGACTCCAGCCTCCGTGAGCAGGTCGTCGAGACCTGGTTGCTGGCCTTCCAACGCAGCCCCCTCGAGCCCGAGGATCTGCTCGAGATCCCGTTCACCCTGCACGTCCCCGACTGCGGGGTGACCTTCCTCGCCCACAAGCGCCTGGTCGTCCACCTGGCCCTGGCCTCGGCGGTCAAGATCGAGGAATTCATGGGCAAGGCCATGCCGATCGACCGCGACACGCTCATCGCCGGGGCCATCCTGGCCGACGTCGGCAAGCTGCTCGAGTACGACAAGCTCGACGGCCGGTGCGTGCAGTCGCGCCGCGGTCAGTACCTGCGCCATCCCTTCACGGGCGTCGGCCTGGCCCAGGAGTGCGGCGTCCCCGACGCGGTGTGCCACGTGATCGCGACCCACGCCGGCGAAGGAAACATGGTCAAGCGCACCGCCGAGGCGTATGTGGTCCACCACGCCGACTTCATGACCTACGAGCCCTTGGTCAAGGGACTGCGCTTCGACGACTAGTCGGAATCGTTTCGTAACCGCGCGCGGGCTTCGGGGTAGAAGGCCGCCCGCTCGCCTTGGACAGCCGATCCCCTCCCTCAATCACGGCTTCATGTCTATTGTCCCTCATCCCTCCCGCCCTCAAGAGCCAGATGCCCTGGGCGCCGCCGACGTGGTGGAGCGCCTGCTGCAAGCCTGGGTCGACCCCGCTTTCATCGCCGAGTGGGACGGCCAGATCCGCAGCACCAACTCCGCCTTCCGGGCGTGGGCCGGTGTCCACGGCCTGCCCGATCCCCAGACTCTCAGCCAGATCCTCACCTTCCGCACCGAGGACCTCGGCCTGATCGATGGCCTGTGGGACGACCTGCGGGATGGAAGGACCTGGACCGGGAAGCGCCGCTTCCTCCAAGGAGGCGGCAGCCAGCGCACGTTCCGGCTGAGGGTCTCGCCGATGGCCGGAGGGCCGTGGGGAGCCCCCTTCCTGGTGGTCCAATTCCTCGACCTCACCGCCGACCTCGAGGAGGTCGGCGCCGAGGCCGACCGCCAGCGAACCAACCTGCTCCTCGACCTGCTGGGGGCGACGGTCTCCGAGCTCGAGGCGCCGGTGGAGTCTCTGCGCTGGCTCGCCGGCCTGACCGACAGTGACCTGCTGCAGCTGCCCGGCAGGCTCGGCGTCGGCCTGCGCGGTGCGCGCCGCGGGGCGCGACGGCTGACCGAGATGTTCCACCACGTGAAGGTCGGCGCCACCGAGACCGCGCCCGAACCCGCGACCCAGGAGGTCCTGGCGCGGGTCCTGCTCACCCGCGCCGAGCCGTGGCAGGCCGCCAAGCTGCTGGACCAGCTGCACGCCTCCGGCCTGCGCTGCATCCTCCGGGTGGTGTCGGATCCCGCCGACGTGGCGCTGGCGGTCGCCCGCGGGGAGACCGACGCCGTGATGGTCGGGGGAGGGGACGGCGGCGCCCTGGATGGCGACCTGGCCAAGCGGCTGCGGGCCGAGCACGCCGGCGTGCCGGTCTTCGACCTACGGCAGAAGAACGGCAAGGCGCTCGGCAGGGCGATCCGCGACGCGGTCCGTTCGCGGCTCCGCCAGGACTCGGCGTCCGCCGCCTGGCGGCGGATGGAGGAGGTCTCGCTGCGCGATCCGCTGACCGGGGTGCTCAACCGGCGGGCCTTCGAGCGGTTCGCCCAGGCCGAGTTCCGGCGGGCCCAGCGCTACGGCATTCCGCTGTCGCTGGCGGGCCTGGACCCCCACCCCCTCCAAGACCTCCACCAACCGCCCGGCCCCCCCTTCCGGGACCCGGGGTCTTTCCCCCTTCCCCCCGTGCTGTCCTCCTCCCCCCCCGCGTCCCACCTTGTCTGCCGCCCTGGGCGGCGCGAGTTCTGCACTCCGGTGCCCCTCACCCACGGCGCCTG
>JACNJP010000016.1 GCA_014382465.1 Planctomycetota bacterium | reverse complement strand
AACGGCGGAGCGACGGGTCGGGGAAGGCCGCGGGCAAGGTCTGGCGGGCAAGGAACGGGGCCAGCAGCAGGTAGAGCAGGCGGGAGGGGTCGCGCGGCTCGGCGGCGTCGGCCGAGGCGGCGCCGTGAGCCGCGGCGGCGCGCCCGCCCAGCAGGACCCCCGGCGGGAGCTGGGCGCGCAGCAGGTCCAGGTCGAGCGGCGCCAGGTCGCTCTCCGAGGCGGCCGGCACCACCGCGATCCGCTCGACCCGCTCGACCTCGGCGCCGGCGGCGTCGAGCATCAGGCTGCGGACGGTCCACACGCCGGGGAGCAGCGCGCTCGGGAGCAGCGGCTGGAGCACCCGGCCGCCGCCCAGCGGGGTGGCGTCCTGCTGCGGCCGGCGGACGCCGCGATCGGGGTCCAGCAGGCGGACCTCGGTCGGAGAGCCGGGCAGCTCGACCGCCATCGCCTGGCCGACCTCGATCCGTCGCGGGTGCCCGGGCCGCGGCGCCAGGCCGGCGGTCAGGTCGAGCAGCAGCGGCAGGGTGCCGCCCGGGACGCTCGCCATGCCGTTCCAGGCCGGCAGCGGCAGGGCCGAGAGGACGGCGCAGCGGGCGCCGGTCCACCGCCACGCGATCAGCGCGTCCCCGAGCTCCTGGGACGGGTCCTCGCCGGCGCCGCGGACGAAGCGCAGCGGCCGCTCGGCGCCGGTCCCCTCGGGCGGCAGGCGCAGGGCGCGGAACCGCCGGTGGGGGACCTCGGTGAGGAGCGGCTGCCAGCGGGGGTCCAGGAACAGCGCCAGCGCCGGGTGGGCGGCTTCGGCGATGTGCAGGCGGGCGCTCGGGGCGTCGTAGGCCTGCGGCGGGCCGACCTCGAGGCCGGGCAGGCCGAGGGCGGCGAACAGCGGCGCCAGGGCCGTTGGATCGGTCTCGGGCCCCGGCGCCACCAGCAGGCCGCCGCCCCGCTCGACGTGTTCGATCAGGGCGTCGCGCAGGCCGGCGTCCAGCCGCGGCGGGTCGGCCAGGACCGCCACCTCGGTCTCGGCCAGCTCGCGGACCGCGCGCGACGGCGAGGCCGCCGTCAGGCTCACCGGTGCGCCCGGGCCGAGGTCGAGGAAGCGGCGCAGCATGCCGAACACCCCGGGCGCCTCGCCGGCCGGCGCGGCCTCGCCGATCAGAAGCAGGGAGGGAGCGGCGCGCACGCCGAGCACCGCGGCGCGCTTGTCGTCGGCGGCCAGGTCGTCGGCGGCGCCGCCCTGGCTCTGGATCCGAACCTCGAGGCCGCGCGAGCCGGCCTCGGCGGCGCCGATAGGGTGGCTCCAGGTGAGCTCCGCGCCGGCGCCGAGCTGGATCTCGGCGCTGGCGGCGACCGCGCCGTCGGCGACCAGCGAGACCTCCAGCGTGCGGTCCCGCTGGTCGTAGGAGCGGATCCGGGCGCTGACCTGGGCCGAGCCGCCGGGGCTGATCTCGGCCGGCTCGATCTCGACCGCCTCGACCGCCAGGTTCAGCCGCAGCGCCGCTCCGGCGTCGAGCAGCTCGAGCTCGCGGCCGTCGCTGGCGATGCCGCGGATGGTGTCGAGCAGGCCGGGGTCCTCGAGATCCCAATTGGTGGCCTGGAAGTCGCTCCAGAGCGTGATCCGCACCTGCTCGCAGCCCTCCTCGGCGAGCGCGATGGCGGTCTGCCGGGCGGCGGCCAGGCCGGCGCGGAGGTCGGCCACCCCGGCGTCAGGGCTGGCGAGCTCCTCGAGGGCTGCCCGCACCTCCCCCGGGTCCCCGAAGGCGATCCGCTCGGCGTAGACCCCGGCGCGCACCAGCGCCGCCTGGTCGCCGCGCGGGCCCTCGAGCTGGCCGAGCCGCAGCAGCCCGGCCTGTAGCGCCCGCTGGTAGGCGCTGGCGCCGTCGCTGCGGTGGTCCATCGACATCGAGGCGTCCAGGACCACGACCTCGCCGCGGGCCGGCCGGCCGGCGAGCAGCGAGCCGGGGTCGACGCCCGGCCGGGCCAGCGCCAGGATCAGCAGCAGCACCGCCAGGGTGCGCAGCAGCAGCAGCAGCAGGTCCTCGAGGAACAGCCGCCGGCGGGTGCGCCGCAGCGCCCGGCGCAGGAACTCCATGGCCGCGAAGTCGACGCGGACGAAGCGCTGGCGGTTCAGCAGGTGGATCAGGACCGGGATCCCGGCCAGCGGCAGGGCCCACAGGAATTCCGGCCGCAGGAAATTCACCGGCCGGCCCTCCGCAGCCGGGCGGTGCGCCGCGACAGGAATTCGACCAGGCCGTACTCGAGCGCCTCGTCGCTGGGCATGCGCCGGAAGTCGGCGCCGAGCGCCCGCAGGCCGCGCCGCAGGGCCGAGCCGTGCTCCTCGAACTCGTCGAGGTAGGCCTGACGCACCGCCCGCGGGTCGAGGCGCATGAAGTCGCCGCCCTCGAGCGGGTCAAAGCGGGTGTTGCGGCCGTAGGGGAACTCGATCTCGTTCGGGTCGAGCACCCGCAGCACCAGCAGGTCGTGGCCGGCGTGACGCAGCCGGGCGGCGGCCCGCGCGGCGGCCTCGGGCTCGCCGAGGCAGTCGCTGATCCAGACCACCATGCCGCGGCGGTGGAAGCGGCTGGCGGTCGCCAGCAAGGCGTCGGCGGGCTCGCCGGCGCCCTCGGGCCGGGCCGCCTCCAAGGTCTCGAGGACCAGGCGGTAGTGGGCC
>JACNJP010000242.1 GCA_014382465.1 Planctomycetota bacterium | reverse complement strand
GCGGGCCCACGGGGCGGCCAGCCTGCGCCGGCACCCGGGCGGGGCAGAGGGTGCGGGCGCCGCCGCCGCGCCGGGAGCAGGCCGGTCAAGCGGCGGAATGGGCGCGCAGCCGTTCGGCGGCGAGCGGGGCGTCCTCCAGGCAGCCGGCGGCGCTCGCCAGCCGCGCTACTCGCAGCAGGTGCTCGCGGTCGCGGGCGAGGTCCTCGCGGTTGACCAGCATCGGGTTGTCCTGCCAGCCGTTGAGCCAGGCGAGGAAGGCTAGGCCGGCTTTGTAGTGGCGGGTGGGGGCCTCGAAGATCGCCTGGCCGAGCCGCTCGCAGGGCGCCATCAACTCGTCGTAGCGGCCGCGGCGACCGTGGGCGAGGAAGCGCAGGGCCAGGCCCGCGGGGGCGGCGACGGCGTCGAAGATCCCGAGCAAGGCGTGGCTGAAGTCGCCGGAGTGGTCGCCGCCGATCAGCTCGGCGAAGTGGAGGTCGTCGCCGGTGAGCACGATCTGGCCGCGCGGGCGGATGGCGCGGCGGATCTGGCGCTCCTGTTCGGCGTCGAGCAGCGACAGCTTGACGCCGAGCACCTTCTGCGGGTCGAGCGCTAGCACGCGCTCCAGGCTGTCGCCGGGGAAGTAGCCGCGCATCGCCGGGTGGAACATTTCGCCCAGCCAGTGCAGGTAGAGCGGGCCGTCGGCGCGTTCGATGGCGCCGCGGTAGGCGGCGACGAAGGCGTCGGCGTCGAGCTTCCAGGCGGTCAGGGCCGGCTGGGGTAGCAGCACCGGGGTGCCGCCGGCGGCCAGGATGCGATTGGCTTGCCAGGCCCAGGCCTCGGCCACCTGCTCCGGGTCGAGCAGCGCCTCGAGGTGGTCGGTCGAGGCGCCGGCGACGAAACCGCGCGCCAAGCGGAGCGCGCCGGTGCCCTCGATCAACCGCTCGGCGATCCGCCAGCCGATCTCGTAGCGCTGGGCGGTGTCCATGGCCTCGGCGATCCCGAAGCCGTGGCCGGCGAGGCGGCGGCGCAGCGCGAAGGTGGTCTCCCAGTCGATCTGCGAGGCGATCTCGGACGGATCGCCGGGACGCTCGAGGGAATGGCCGTAGGCCGCGTAGCCGGCCTTCATCACCAGGTGCGCTGCGGCGTACGCCAGGCGGCAGGGCGGCGGCGGGCCTCCACCGGGCGCTCCGGCGGCGCCGTCCAGGGCCTCCAGCTCCTGGCGGAAGGGCTGGAGCAGCCGGTCGTCGAGGTGGAAGGGGTCCTCGCCCGGCAGCGCCAGTTCGACGACGCTCATCCCTTCAGCCCCTCGAGGAATCCCGGTCCCCGGGTGATCGCGAACCAGGCCAGGAACACCGTGATCGTCAGGGTCGCCAGCACCATGCCGCCGAACCACGCGGCCGCCTTGCGCCCGCGCGGCAGGTCGCCGCCGAGGTAGGCGCGGCTGCGCTGCAGCTTGAGGAAGCCGAGGTAGGCGATCGGCAGCAGCGCGCCGCACAGGATCGTGGTCGGCACCGCGATCCAGATCGCCATGTCGCTCCAGAACACGGCGCCGAGCACGCCGGGGGCCGGCAGCAGGCAGGCGAGCTTGTACTTGGCGCCGCCGACCTTCCAGCCGAACATCTCGCTGCAGGCGAAGCCGGCGCACAGCATGTGCAGGGCGATGGTCGACATCGCCATGCCGAGGATGCCGAGGTCGAAGACCACGCGGCCGAAGGTCTCGCCGACCACCGGCGCCAGCGCGCCGGCCGCTTCGACCGGCGACAGCCGCGTGCCGCTGAAGGGCGAGTCGCCGTAGTGCAGCACGTTGGCCGTGGCGATGACCATCAGGCTGGTGGCCAGCAGATAGGGCAGGAACATCCCGGCGCCGAGGTCGAACTTCGCCAGCCGCCGGTGCTCGCGCCCCCAGCCGCGCGCCAGCAGCGTGTAGGGGTAGAGGAAGATCATGTTGACCCCGACCGCCGCCGCCAGGCCGCTGATCACCACCGCCAGGCCGGAGACGCCACCCTCGCCGTCAGGGATCTCGAAGGCGAAGTAGCCCTTCAGGAGCGCCCCCGGGTCGTGGATGCCGGTCTTCAGCACCACGAAGCCGAAGCACAGGATGATGCCGTAGACCAGGATCCGCAGGCTGTTGTCGAAGACCTTGGTCCAGCGCGCCGAGGCGCCGAAGCCGACCACCACCACCACCGCCCAGGCCAGCACCAGGAAGCCGGCGGCGCTGCGGCCGAGGCCGAAGCCGGCGACCTGGCCGATGTCCTCGATCACGGCGCCGGCGAGTGAGTACTGGGCGAAGTGCCACACGATCGAGGCCACCAGCGCGCCGACCGCCCAGCCATAGGCGAACACCGGCCCGGCGTAGCGCTTCATCGCCGCGAAGGGCCGCAAGCCGGTCGACAGCGTCTGGTGGGCGACCGCCGCCATCATGATCACGCCGAGCAGCATCGCCACCGGCGCCACCCACAGCAGCCGGTAGCCGAAGGCCGCGCCGGCGAACAGCGAGCTGGCCGCGGTGCCGCCGCCCAGCGTCAGCGCCGCCTGCAGGTAGCCCGGACCGCCGCGCTTGAGGAAGGCCCACCAGCGGGTGGGGGCGGGGGCGGCCTCCAGCTCCACCAGCCAGCGCCGCTCCGCCTCCAGCGCCGCCGGATCGGGCGCGTCGACCATCGGCAGGCCGTGGATGGCGGTGTCGTCGGGTACGCGCGTGGGCGGCATGGAGGGTGCGACCCGTGCGGCCGCAGGCCGATGATGCCTGAGCCGGACGGTTCAGCAAAGAAAGGCCAAGAGGAAGCCGCGCGGGCGGCTTTACCGAGCATTGCCCAAACCTCCAGCGTGCTCCATCCTGGTCGGGATGACAGCTCCGCTGGTTTCCCGGCCGTCCTCGGATCTTCCCGAGGCCTTCCTCGCCCGTTGGTCTTCCCTGGAGCCGGAACGGGCGCGACGGGTGGGTCGATGCGTGGCGCGCTTCGAGTCGGTCGACGATTTGATTCTCGAGAAGGTGCTGTCCCTCAGCGTTCGAGAGCGACTCCTCTTTCCGCTCGTTCGCACGGGATTGGCGGCCATCTTCCAGCTCCTGAACCAGTACCTGGCCCAGATCGGAGTCACCTCCAGCGGCTCCGGAGGCCTCGGAAGGGTCCTCGCGGCCCAGAAGGAGGGGATCATTCACGAAGCCCTTGAGCGGCGGATCCTGGGGCTGGACATGGTCATGCGCTCCAGGCGCCACTTGACACCGCCCTGGCTTGGGGGATGGGAACCGGCCATCCGCATCCGACGAGTGATCGATCGGACTCTGCGCCAGGTCGAGCGATCCATCGCCGAGCACGCCGCAAGACCTGTGGGTCAATCGCCGTCGCCTCCACCCCGAAGCCGGAGGCGTCGAGCAGCTTCCAGCGCTGGGTCCGCAGCGGGAATGCGTGGTAGCGCCCGCCCTGGCCGTCGGTCAGGATCAGGATGACGTCGGGCCGCGCCAAAGCCTCGGTCAGGATTCAGCCGAGCCCCTTCAGGAAGGCGTGGAAGGCCTGCTCGAACTCGTCGATGGCGTCGAAGCCGAGCATCTGCCAGCCGTCCGCCTCCAAGGTGCCCTCGTAGTAGCCCTGCAGATAACGCAGGAACGTCGCCCGCCCCTCCTCACCGCGCTCGTTCATCAGGAAGTAGCTCAGGGCGCCGGCCTGGTCGTAGAAGATCGAGATCTCGGACATGAGCCGGGTGCCGAGGGTGCGGCGGAGCGAGACCGGCAGGGTCGGATTGGCGTCGAGCTCGTGGAAGCCTTCCTTGTCGAGCAGCAGGAATTCCTCCAGCGGCAGCAGCTTCTCCAGGGCCAGGAGCTGGGCGCTGGCGTCGAGCGAGGGCACGGTGGGGTCGCGCAGGTCGCCGGCGCGCCGGCCGAGCTCCACCGCCTGCTCCTCGATGAAGCTGGCGATGCCCTCGACCACCCAGAAGCCTGGGGTCTCGAGCGAGAGGTCCTCGCTCCAGCCGCAGCGCTCGGAGAAGAATTGATGGGTGAGCTCGTGCGCCAGCACCTGGTGCAGGTCGCGGGCGTCGATCCACTGGCCGCCGCCGGTGGGCAGGAAGAAGCGGGAGACGCGTTCCTCGGGGGCGTAGTAGCCGGAGGTCCAGCGCAGGCTGCTGCCCATGGCGGGCGCGTCCTTCTCCTCGACCTCGGCCTCGTAGCTGCCGCGGCTGGGGTGGATGCGGACCTCCATCGGCGGCAGGTCGTGGCCCTCGGCGGCTGGGAACAGCCTGGTCAGGATCCGGATCGCCGCCTCGCCCTTGCGCAGGCACAGGCCGATGGCGGCCGGCGGCGCCTCGCGGGTCAGCAGCATCAGGTTCTCGGTGCGGAAGGCGATCCGGTCGCGCTTCCAGAAGGGATGGTCCACGGCCAGCAGCTCCGGCGCCTGCTCCGAGAGGAAGCGCGCGTCGGCCGGCACGATCTCCCTCGCCCAGCGCTGCCAGCGCTCGCCCGCGTCCTGCTCCCCGCGGAAGGGGAGCTCCGAGGGCATCCAGGAGGCCAGCAGATCGGGGTCGGCCGGCTGGTCCCGGTCGAGCGCCGCCGAGTCGGTCAGCAGCAGGGTCGCGGCCCCGGTGAGTCCGAGATCCGCGCAATCCACCGCCGCCTCGCGGTATCGGGTCGCGAGCTGGGCGCGGTTGCGCTGCTCCAGACGCTGGACCCGCCGGCGTTGGCCCTCGGCGTTGACGGCGTCGTTCTGCTTCAGGCCCGAGAGCCTGGCCGCCCACACCTCGAGCTGCGGGCGGTCGACGCCGAACGCCTCCCCCTCCAGCAGGAGCCGGCGGCAGTCGCTGAGCAGCCGGCTGCGGCGGTAGTCCTCGAAGCACTCCTCGAGCATGGCGTGGAACGCTGGATCGAGGCTTCGGCGCCAGGCCAGGTAGACCTCGAATTCGGCCGCCGGAGGCTGGCCGCTCCCGCCCTCGGCGAGCGCGCGGATGGCGTCGGGGTCGAGCGGGGGCGCCTCGGCGGCGGCCACCGGCCCCTCGGAGGGCCCGAAGGCCGCCAGCTCGCCGTCCGGCGTCCAGCGCAGCAGCCGCTGGTCGGCGAGCGGGATCAGCCCAGCGTCGTCCTGCCAGTCTGGCATGACCCAGAGGATGCGGGACGTGCTCAGGTCGACCGCGAAATTCCCGGCGTAGACCACGTTGCGAGCCCGCCGTACCGGCCCGCTCCGGGCGCCCTCCGGCGGCTCGGAGTCGCCGTGGGCGGAGACGTAGAGGCCGTCGGTGTGCTGGATCATCAGGCGGCCGTCGGCGTCGAAGCCGACCAAAGCCCGGCCAGTCGACACCGGCCCGATCACGAAGGGCGAGCTGTAGAGGTGGCCGCGGCCACCGAGCAGGCAGGCGGCGTCAGTGCCGCCGCTGCGCAGGACGACCGGGCGGGCGGTGCGCACGAACCAGGAGTACCGGTCGGCCTTCACCGTTGGATCGGAGGGCACGTGGAAGGGAATCACCAGCGGCGACTGCTCGGCGCCCGACAGCTCGACCGCACCGCCGCGCAGGCTCATGGCCCGCGGTTTCCACGGCTGGCCGGCCCGGGCCTGGTCCATCAACCGGAGCGAGACCGCGGTGCCCGCGGGCATCAAGTCGCCGCCGCCGCCGCCGACCGCCAGGGACGAGACCACGAGCGGCCCGGCGCAGGCCGGCCGACCCGCTCCGGCTGGCGCTCTGCCGAGCTCCACGCAGCTCCGGAGGTCCACGGCGTGGAGGGTCCTCGAGGAATGGTAGTAGAGCACCGGGCCGGCGAGGCAGGGCTCGCTGCGGCAGTCGACGGGGAGCCTCTCCTTGCGGATCAGCTTGCCGTTCTTGGCCAGGAAGGTGCTCAGCCGGCCCGGCTCGAGCACGCCGATGAGGTCCTCCCAGACCACCACCCAGCAGCGCTCGTTTCCCTGGTCGACCTTGATCCGGGCCACGGGCTCGCCGGTCTCGGCGTCGATCGCCACCAGGTCGTGGACCCGGCGGTCGGCGACCACGAAGTAGATCGTCCCGCCCCAGACGACCGGCTCGGAGAGCAGCTCGCCGACCGACCGCCGCCAGCGCTCGACCGGTTCGCGAGTGACCGGGGAGACGTCCACCGCGGCGTCGCCGGCCGCGTTGCCGCCGTTCTGGTTCCAGTAGAGCAGCGAGAATCCGGCCTCCTGCGGCCGCGGCGGGGCCGCAGGGTCAGGGGCGGTGAGGAGGAAGCTGGAGAGGAGGAGGAGCGCGGGAAGGACCATGGGAAACGATGCCCCATCCTATGCGCGGCCTGCGCGCCGCGGGCGCTCTGGCGGGGAAAACTGGTGGAGGAGAAGCGCCTTGCTCCCGGCCGACGCCGGTGGATGATGGCCGTCATGGGCGCTTCGCGACTCGGCACGCCGGGCGGGTACTCCGCCGGGATCCTGTTCCTCCTGGCCTCCCCGGCCCTCTCGGAGCTTGGCGCGCAGGACGCTCCGCCGCGCCTGACCGCGGCGGCAGACGAGGGTGGCGGCGCGGTGCTGCTGGCGGACGGCGGGCGGCCGATTCTCACCTACCAAGCCCGCCGGGTCGAGCTGCCGGCCGGCTACTTGGAGCAGGTGGCCGAGGGCAACCGCATCTACGCCGAACCGCGCAGCGGATACCTCCACCCGCTCTACGGCCTGGACGGCGAGGAGCTGACGCTCGACTGGAGCGTCGACCACCCGCACCACCGCGGCATCTACTGGGCCTGGCCCGAGGTGCAGCTCGGCGAGCGGACCGGCGACCTGCACGCGCTGCAAGCGGTCTACTCGCGGCCGGTGGGGGAGCCGGCGCTGACCGGAGCCGGGGAGTCCGCGCGGGTCGAGGCGCAGAACCTGTGGCTGTGGCAGGACGAGACGCCGGTCGTCTTCGAGCGGGTGGCGATCACCGCCGGCGCCCTCGGCGCCGACGGTTCGCGGGCGATCGACCTGGAGCTGCGCTTCGAGGCGCTCGCCGACGGCGTCAGCCTGGCCCGGCGCGGCACCGACCTCTACGGCGGATTGAACCTGCGGCTGGCGCCCGTCGAGGGGCTGAAGTTTGGCCACTACGCCCAGGAAGCGACCCTCGCTTCGAAGCCGCGCGCCTGGTCGACCGCCACCGGCATCTGGAAGGGCGGCCGGCGGGTGACCACGCTGGCGATCCTCGAGCACCCGACCAACCCCGACTTTCCGGGTGACTTCATCACCTACGAGGACCTGCCGTGGTTCCAGCCGGCCTTCCCGCGCGCCGGCACCCGCTACTCCCTGGAGCGCGGCCAGCCCTTGACGCTGCGCTACCGTTTCCTGATCCAGCCCGGCGACGCCGTCCCGGACGTCCTCGCCGCCGCCTGCGACCGCTACGCCGCCACCGCGCCCCTCTTCCCCCGCAACGAGCTCGAGCGATGATCGACCCCACCCGGCGCGACGTCCTGATCAGCGGCGCGGCCGCCTTCCTGGCCGGCCCGATCCTGCTGCCCTCCACCGCCTTCGGCCGCGGCGGCGTGCCGGCCAACGACAAGATCGGCCTCGGCTTGATCGGCGCCGGCGGCATGGGCTCGGCCAACCTGCGCCAGTGCCTGACCGACCCCGGCGCCGAGCTGGTGGCGGTGTGCGACGTGCAGCAGCAGCGCGTCGACGCCTGGACCTCGGGCCGCCCCGGCGTCAAGGGCTACCGCGACTTCCGCGAGCTGCTGGCCGACCCGCGCGTCGACGCCGTGATCGTCGCCACGCCGCCGCACTGGCACTGCCTGCAGGCGGTGGCCGCCGCCGCCGCCGGCAAGCACGTCTACCTGCAGAAGCCGATGACGCTCTACCCGGCGGAGACGCTGGCGGTGCGCAACGCCATGCGCCGCCACCGGGTGGTGTGCCAGGTCGGCACCCAGATCCACCAGGAGGCCAACTACCGCCGGGTGGTCGACTGGGTGCGTTCGGGCCGGCTCGGGGCCGGTCGGCAGCGTCGAGACGATGTGGGGCTGGACCAGGGGCGCCGGCGGGCTCGGCGCCGCGCCCGAGGGGCCGCCGCCGGCCGACATCGACTTCGAGCTGTGGCTCGGCCCGGCGCCGGAGTGCGAGTTCAACCGCCTGCTGGTCGCCGACGCCGCCATGCACTGCTCGTGGATGGCCTACTCCGGCGGCTGGACGCCGGGCATGGCGCCGCACCTGCTCGACCTGCCGGTGTGGGCGCTGGAGCTCGGCTTCCCCGAGCAGGTGAGCTGCTTCGGCGGTTGCCACGTCGTTGGCGGCGACGGCGACGCCCCCGACACCCAGGACATGATGTGGCACTACCCAGGGCTGACCATGCGCTGGCACTTCAGCCAGTTCAACCACCACGGCTACGAGTTCGGCAGCGCCGCGCGTGCGCTCGGCGTCTACTTCCACGGCCTGAGCGGCACCCTGCGCGCCGACTACGGCATGCGGGAGATCACGGCGCAGGTGGAGGGACTGGACCCGGCCGATGAGCCGGCCCAGGTCATCCCGGCCGGCGGCGTGCACGAGCACGAGTGGCTCGACTGCATCCGCGACGGCGGCCAGCCGAGCTGCAACGCCGACTACCACGCCAAGGTCGACCTGCCGATCACGCTCGGCAACCTCAGCTACGCGCTGGGCCGGACGATCCACTTCGACCCGGTGGCCGAGAAGATCGTGGGGGACGAGGAGGCGGCGCGGCGGGCGGTGCCCGAGTACCGGACGCCGTGGCAGTTTCCGAAGGAATACCTCTGGGCTTGACCGAGTACCCGCACCGGGCCCACAGTCTCAGCCGACCTCGCTGAGGAAGGCGAGGAACGCCTGCTCCAGATCGGCGACGCTGTCGAAGCCGAACAGGCGCCCGCTCTCCTCGTCGATCCGGCCTTCGTAGAAGCCCTGGAGGTAGGTCAGGAGGCCCTGGCGCCCGGTCTCTCCGCAGCGGTTCAGGAGGAAGAAGCAGAGCGCGCCGGCCTGGTCGTAGTAGATGCCGCGCAGGTCCATCCAGCGCCGGCACAGGGTGAAGCGCGGCGTGATCTCGATCGCCACGTCGTCCCGCAGGCCGAGGAAGTTGAGCTGGCTGGCCCGCAGCATGGGTGCCAGCGGGATCAATCCATCGCGCTCCAGCAAGCGGGCGCAGGTGTCCACCGAGAGCACGGTGGCGTCGTCGAGGCCGCTCCGACCCCGGCCCAACTCGACCGCCTGGTCCTCCAGGAAGCGGGCGATGCCTTCCACCACCCAGTAACCGGGCGTGTCCATTCGCGCTCCCTGGTGCCAGTCCTTGCGTTCCTCGAGGTACTGGTGGGTCAGCTCGTGCGCGAGGACCTTGTGCAGCTCGCGCGCGTCGACCGCCGGATCCCCCTCCTGGGGGACATAGAAGCGCGAGGTCCGCTCCCTGGAGGAGTAGTAGCCCACCGACCATGTGGGAGGCGGTCCGCCGTTGGCGGCGCCCTCGCTCAGGTATGTGCTCCGGTCGGTGTGGATCCGGACTTCCATCGGCCTGCCCTCCGGCGCGCCGGCAGCAGGCGGGAAGAGCTCTTCGAGGACCTGGACCGCGCCCTCGCCGTTCCGCAGGCAGGCGCCGATCCGCTCGGGGTCCTGGTCGCGGGTGAGGAGGAGCAGGTTGCGCGTTCCCAGGGCGTAGGCGCCCTGTTCCCAGGCCGATCCGCGGGGCCGGCCGAGGGCCGGGTGGTCGGCGGTCAGGAAGACCGCGCCGGCCGGCAGAAGTTCCTCGGCCCAGCGCCGCCAGCGCAGGGGCGCGTTTTCGGCCTCGCGGTCGGGGAAGGCGGCCGGGATCCACTCGCGGGGCGGGAGGGCTGCGCCCAGATCGGGGTCGAAGGCCAGGCCTTCCGCCCGCAGGAGGGTCGCGGCCGAGCGCAGCCCGAGTTCGGCGCACCAGCTCGCCGCCTCCCGATGGCGGACGGCGAACTCCAGGAGGCGCTCCTTCTCGGCCTCCTTCAGCTTGGCGCGGCGCCCTTCGGCGTTGGAAGCCCGGGTCTGGATCCGGTTGGAGACCAGAGAGCGCCAGGCGGCGAGGCGTTCGGCGTCGACGCCGCGCTCCTCCGCCTCGGCCAGGAGCCGCAGGCACTCGTCGACCAGGCTGGAGCCGCGGTAGGACTCGAGGATCTCGCGGAGCAGGACCGCGTACTCCTCGGCGAGGATCGCGCGCCAGCCGAGGTAGACCCGGTTCTCGACGTTCTCGGTCGGTTGCGAGTCGCCGGTGGCCAGGGCTCGGAGGTCCTCCAAGGAGGGCAGGTGGGCCGCGGCCTCCACCGCCACCGCCACCGGACCCTTGGCCGGAACGCCCATCGCGACCAGCGACCCGTCCTGCGCGACCACCAGCAGGCGTCGGTCCGCCAGCGGGATCATCGGACCGGTGTTCTCCAGCTCCGGCAGGATCCAGAGGAAGCGCCGCGCCGCCAGGTCGAGGGCGAAGTTCGGCCCGTAGGCGACGTCGCCGGCGCGGCTCAGGGGGCCGACGCGGATGCCCTCGGGCAGGTTGTCCTCGTCGTTGGCCGGCCGATAGCCGCCGTTGGGGATCTGCTCCATCAGCTCGCCGGCGCCGTTGAAGCCGATCAGGCGCCCGTCGTGGATCACCGGGTCGAACTGGATCGGAGAGAGCCAATTGGAGGTCCGGTTGCCGAGGAACTGGGCCGGCAGGGATTCCTCCTTGGCTGTCTTCAAGGCCATCGTTCCCCGCACGTACCAGACCTCGGGACTGTAGACCGTGTTGCTGCCGCTGGCGGTGTCCAGCAAGGGGAAGGCCAGGAAGGACTGCGGCTCCGTCGGGGCCACCAGGTAGCCTCCGAAGAGAGCTTCACAATAGACCGCCGACCATTCTCCGCCTTCGCGCTGCCGCGCCTTGGGAGAGAAGTGGAGCTGGAGGTAGCTGCCCAGGAAGCCGGCTCGCCCGCCGCAGTCCGCCTGGGCGACCCAGGAGTCGCTGCAGGCGGGGCGACCGGAGCCCCCCGGCACGTCGGCGATGATCTCCATCGCCTCGAGGTCGACGACGCCGAGGCCGCGGGCCGTGTCCAGGTAGAGTACCGGGCCGTCGATGCAAGGCGGGCTCGGGCTGCCGAGCGCGACCTTCTTGCGCCGGATCAGCCGGTCGTCCTTGAGGTGGTAGCGGAGCAACTCGTCCTCGAAGACCACCGCCACCAGGTGCTGCCACACGGCGACCTCGCCTCGCATGTCCGGGCCGCCGACCCGCGCCTTGGTAACCTGCGCGCCGTCCTCGGCGGACAGGACCAGCAGATTGACCTGGCGCCCGCTCCGGGCCAGGACGAAGACCCGGTCGCCCCACACCACTGGCGCCGAACGCAGCTCCCCGAGATCGGATCTCCAGAGCTCGTTCGGGGCAGCCCGCACCGGTTCCACGTCGACCGCACCGTCGGCTGAGGCGGACCCGCGGTCCTGGTTCCAGAAGTGGGCGGCGACGTCGCGTTCTTGGGCCGGGAGCGTGACCGAGAGAATGAAGAGAGTGGGGAGGAGGATGGCGGAAAGGAACATGGGATGGCGCGAGCAGGGGATAGCGAGGAAAGGAAGCCTTCCCCGCGCTGGAACGCGGAGAAATCTCATGGGCCATTCTGATCGATTCCCTGGTGTCCTTCAATCCGGAGGTGGGTCACCGGAGGGCTCAGAAGGGAGCGGTGGAAGGCTTCCTCAACCGCAATTCGGCTTCCTTGGTAGCATGAAACCTGCGCCGCGGCGGTCGCCGGGGCGCTTCGCCGCCATGCTCCATCGTCCCCTCATTCCACTTTTTCTCCTCGCCCTCCTCCTCGCGGCTCCGCTCGCCGCCCAGAGCACCATCCGCCTCAGCCTCGACTCCTCCGGGAACGAAGGCAACGGCATCAGCGAGTCGCCGGCGATCTCGGCGGACGGTCGCTTCGTGGCCTTCACCTCCTTCGCCAACGACCTGGTGCCGGGCGACACGAATTCCGCCCAGGACGTCTTCGTGCGCGACCTCGCCGCCGGGACGACCACGCGGGTCAGCGTCGACTCCGCCGGCAACCAGGGGCTGTGGAGCAGCTACCAGCCGTCGATCTCGGCTGACGGCCGCTTCGTCAGCTTCCAGTCCGATTCCGACACTCTGGTCCCCGGCGACACCAACGGCTACCGCGACACCTTCGTGCACGACCGGCTGACCGGCCTCACCGAGCGCGTCAGCGTGGACTCGAACGGGGCCCAGGCCAACGGCTGGGGGGACTTCAGCGCCATCTCGGCCGGCGGCGTGGTGGTCGCCTTCCAGTCCTACGCCTCCGACCTGGTGGCCGGCGACGGCAACGGCCAGCCCGACATCTTCGTCCGCGACCGCGCCGCCGGCACCACCACCCGCGTCAGCGTCGGCCCGGCCGGCGTCGAGGCCGACGGCCCCTGCTTCGACCCGGCGGTCTCCGCCGACGGCCGCTACGTGCTCTTCGAGTCCGCCGCCGGCAACCTCGTCCCCGGCGACAGCAACGCCGCGCGGGACCTGTTCGTGCACGACCGCCTGTCGGGAGTCACCGAGCGCGTCAGCCTGCGGAATTCCGGCGGCCAGGCCAACGACTTCTGCACCCTCGGCGCGATCTCGGCCGACGGCCGCCACGTCGCCTTCGTCTCCTGGGCGACGAACCTGGTCAGCGGCGACGCCAACGGCCTCGTCGACGTCTTCGTGCGCGACCGGCTGGCCCAGACCACCGAGCTCGCCAGCCTCGGACCGGGCGGGGTCCAGGGTGACAACGACAGCGGCCAGAGCGCGCCCTCCCTCTCCTCCGACGGCCGCTTCGTGCTCTTCGATTCGCTCGCCGGCAACCTCGTGGCGGGGGACAGCAACTGGATCGAGGACCTCTTCCTGCGCGACCGGAGCAGCGCCACGACCACCCGGGTCAGCGTCGGCGCCGGCGGCAGCCAGGCCACCGGCCTCAGCGGCCACGGCGCGCTCTCGGCCGACGGCCGGTTGGCCGCCTTCCACTCCGACGCCGCCGACCTGGTGCCCGGGGACGGCAACCTGGCCCGTGACGTCTTCCTGCGGGATCGCGGGCCGGGCACCGGCTCGCTGCTCAACACCATCGTGCTGAGCGCGCCGGCGACCGCGCCGGTCGGGTCGCCGCTGACGGTCTCCTGGTTCGCGGCCCCGCCCGGCTCCGACTTCTGGCTGGCGCGCTCTTGGCGCCGCAGCGGCAGCGTCCTCGGCGGCCACCCCTTCGACCTGGGGCAGCCGGTGAGCGTGGTCGCCACCGGGGTCCACTCGGCCGAGGGCACCGCCGCCTCCACCAGCCCGCCGGTCCCCCCCGCGGCGGCCGGGCGCACGG
>JACNJP010000017.1 GCA_014382465.1 Planctomycetota bacterium | reverse complement strand
GCCGGCGCCGCGGGGCCGCGCGGCGCGGCGGGCGGGGGCGCGGGGGGGGGTGCCCGCGCCGGGGGGGGGGGGGGGGGGCGCGCCCCCCCCCCGCCCCGGGGGGCCGGGGGGGGGGGCCCCGCTTGCGCCCCCGGGGGCTCCCGGCCGGCCCGGGGGCCCCCGGGGGGGGCCCCGGCCGCCCGCCGCAACCGCCTGCGCACGCTGCGGGAAGGATCGGAGAGCGGATTCCCCACCTGGCTGGCGGAGACCGACCGCGCCGGGCTGCTGAGCGAGCTGCTGCTGGGCTGCGAGATCCGGCTCCAGGAGGATCGCGGCGCTCTGGATCCGCGCCTGGTCCTGGAGCGATGGGGCGCGCTGCTGGATCCGCTGCCGCCGGGCCTCGACCGGCAGGACCGCTTCCAGCGGCTGTGGGAGGGCATCCTGGACGCCTCCCCCGCCAGGGCCGCGCTGCTCACTGGACGCCTGCTGGTCGAATTGGCGCCCTCGGCCCAGGGCGATCCGACGCGCCAATTGACCGTCTCCGAGCTGCGCCAGGCCCTGCGCCAGGAGGGCCCCGAGGTCCGGCGAGCGGCCTGCCTGGCGGCGGGCCACCAGGCGACCTCGGTGCTCTTCGAGCCGCTGCTGGAGGCGTCCCTGGCCGACCCGAATGCCGCCGTGCGGGAGGCCGCGGCCTCTGCCGCCGCCGCGATGCTGCGGCTGGAGTCGCGCAATTACTGGGTCCTGGTGCTGGCCCGCGGCGAGGCGAAGCAGCGGCCGGCGGCGGCCGACGCCCTCGGCCGGCACGGCGGCGAGGCCGCGGTCCACCCGCTGGCGCACGTGCTCAGCGCCTACGACAAGAAGGCCCCTCGGGGCTACGACTTCGCCGGCCGCCGGATCCAGGTGCGGCGGTCCGTGAGCCGACAGGATCCGAGCTCGGCCCACCGCTCCGGCCTCGAGGTCGAGATCCTGGACCAAGGCAACAGCTTCGAGGTGGCGCCGCTGGACGAGGCCACCACCCAGGCCCTGCTTCGGGCCCTGACGACCCTGCGCCCCGACGGCCCTCCGGAAGGCTCTCCCGCCGGCTGGGTCGACTGGTACCTGGAAAACCTGCGACCGGGAACCCCCTGAGCCCTAAGCCGGACCATGCTCCTCCTGCTCCTGCCGCTGCTCCTCGCCCCCCAGCACCCGGTGGCGGTGCTCCGCTCGGGCGACCGGGTCCCCTGCACCGAGGTCACCCAGGTCGGGGACTACCTGATCGAGACGCCCTACGGTCGGCTCGCCGGCGCCACCGACCCGGTGGTCGAGCTCGTCGATCCGGCCAAGGAGCTCCAGATGCTCGCGGGCGTCCGCCAGAGCGATTTCAGCGCCTGGGTCGAACGCGTCTCCGCCCGCGGCATGGTCGGGGAGCTGCTCCGGGCCCTGGAATCGACCGAGCTCGCCCCGGCCGACCGTGACCAGGCTCTCCGCGCGCTCGAGGACTGGGGCCGCCTCCTCGATCCGCTGCCGCGCAAGCTGGAGGCCGACGACCGGGTGGACTGGCTGTGGAAGCGCCTGGAGAAGGCCGACGACGGCCGAGGCGCGCTGCTGACCGGCCGGCTGCTGGCCGAGATCCCGGCCGGCAACGCCCCGGTCAAGCAGCGCGTCGGTCTGGCCGACCTGCGGAGGGCGCTGCGGGGCAAGGACCCGCTGATGCGCCGCGCCGCCGCCGAGGTCGCCCTGCACCAGCTCGAGACCGACCTGGTCCTGCCGCTGGCCGCCGTGAGCCTGGAGGAGAAGGACCCCCAGGTGCACCTGGCCGCCGCCCGCTCGCTGCTGGGGATCGACGAGGACCGCGCCCTCGGCCGCTGGACCCTGGCCCTGCTGCGCGAGAGCGACCACGACCAGCGGGTCCGCGCCGCCGAGCACCTGGGCCGCTCGAACAGCCCCAAGGCGGTGGCGCCGCTGATGATGGCGGTGGCCTCGGCCAGCCGTTCGCCGGGCCGCTTCGTGTTCTTCGGCCGCCAGATCTCGCTGGTGACCGACTTCGACGTCGAGGTGGCGTCGGCCGCGGCGATCGCCAACCCCGTCACCAGCGTGGTCAGCGAGGGGCAGATGCTCGAGGTCCGGCTGGTCTCGACCTTCGTCAGCCGATCGGCGATGCAGGGCCTGCGCCGCCTGACCGGCGCCGACCCGGGCCCGGCCGAGCGGGACTGGATCCGCTGGTACGAGGAACAGCAGCAGGAAAACTGAGGCCGCCGGCCTCCGGTTGTCCGAGAATGCCGGTCCATGACCGCCCCGGGCCCCCCCGCCATCCTCGTCCTGGAAGACGGCTCCGTCCACCGCGGCCGCTCGGTCGGCGCTCCCGGTGAGCGCTGCTGCGAGCTGGTGTTCAACACCGCGATGACCGGCTACCAGGAGATCCTCACCGACCCCTCCTACCGCGGCCAGGGGGTGGTGATGACCTACCCCCAGATCGGCAACTACGGCACCACCGCCGAGGATGACGAGTCCGGCCGCTGCTGGACCGAGGCCCTGATCGTCCACCAGATGTCGCCGGTGGCGTCGAGCTGGCGGTCGCAGCAGGCGCTGCCCGGCTACCTGCGCCAGCACGGCGTGCCGGCCATCGAGGGGGTCGACACTCGCGACCTGACCCTGCGGCCGCGGCAGGCGGGGGCGCTTTGGGCGGTGGGCTGCACCAAGGGGTTCGGTCCCGGCGCC
>JACNJP010000018.1 GCA_014382465.1 Planctomycetota bacterium | reverse complement strand
GGAACCGGGTGGTCGAGTACGGCCCCGACCTGCGCGAGCAGGCCAACCTGGTGCTGGGCGCGCCGCGCCTGATCTTCGGCCCCGACGGGCTGCTCGATCCGAGCCTCGGCGACGGCGTCCAGGTCGACCTGGTGAACATCGACCAGCGGGTCGAGTCCTTCCTGGTCGGCCGCTTCTCGGAGCAGGAGGTCGGCGGTTGAGCGCCCCGCGGCTCGCGCGCGGCTCCGCCCTGGTGGTGGTCATCCTGGCGCTGGCGCTGCTGCTGTCGCTCGGCGTGCCCTTCCTGGTGGCCGGCCGCCTGCGCAGCGAATCGGCCCAGGAGAGCTTCGACCAGGTCCGGGCCCAGGTGGCGGTGGACTCGGCCTCGCGTTACGCCCTCGCCCGGGAGGCCGCCAGCCACCCGGCGGTCGACCCGACGCCGTGGTGGGACTCGGCCGAGGAGTGGTCGCCGGCGAGCGGCGGCATCCTGCCGCAGGCCCTGGGCGGCGCCTGGCAGCGCACTACCGAGTCCTGGGGCTTCGAGGCCGAGAGCCTGCAGGGCCGGGTCTCCCTCGGCAGCGCGCCGCCGGTGCTGCTGCAGAACCTGATCGCGCCCTGCTTCCTGGCCGAGGACGCCGACTACCGCGCCACCGAGCTGGCCGTCACCAGCACCGCCGGCTTCCCCGAGAGCGGGCTGCTGTTCGTCGCCAACCAGTGGGTGGAGTACGGCGGCCTGAGCCCGCGGTCCTTCCTCGAGGTGACCCAAGCGCTCGCCGAGGAGACCCCCGAGGACCTCGGGCAGACCCGCTTCCGCGAGGGCACCGCGGTGATCGATCCGCGGGTGCTCAACCTGGCCTACGCCCGGCTGCGCTGGGGCGGCCACCGGGCGCCGGACTTCCCGGCCGACCTGCTCGAGCTCGACGTGCTCGGCCAGGGCCTGCTGCCGGCGGCCGACCGTGAGCGGCTGCGCGAGCTCACCTGGCTGTCCACCGGCATTTACGGCGCCGACTCCTGGGGCCCCTCGACCTGGCTGATCCGCGAGGTCGATCCCGACAACCCGGAGCGCGCGGCGGTGGCCGACGCGCTCGGCTTCTCGCAGGGCAGCGTGGCCCGCGTCGAGCCCGCCGGCGAGGAGCCCTTCGACGTCCTGGTGCTGGCCTCCGGCACCGGCCGCGGCGGCATCGGGGCCCTGGTCACGGCCACCGCTCTGCCGACCGACCTGCCGCCCTTCACCACCCGGGTGACGCCGCTGTTGCGCGAGCCGGTCGACCTCAACCAGGCCCGGCCCGAGGTGGTGGCGGCGCTGGTGACGGGCCTGCGCTTCGGCCGCTTCGTCCCCTGGGAGGTCGGCGAGAAGGCCCGCAAGGTCACCGGCAGCCCGTCCACCGACTGGATCCGCCCCTCCCAGGCCAGCGACTTCGCCGCCCGGGTGGTCGCGGCGCGGCCGCTGCAGGGCCCGGAGGACCTGTGGAAGCGGGTGCTGTGGCCGATGGAGACCGCCGGCGCCCTGTCGACCGTGGAGGCCCTGGCGATCCACCTCAACGGCTTCCAGGCCGGCAGCGGCGAGCTCTACCAGAGCACCCTGCCCTTCGGCTACCGCACCGGCGACCGCTACCTGCAGCGGGTCAACGCCGCGGTGCGCTCGCGCCTCGGCAACACCCTGGCGCGCCGCTCCGAATCGCAGCTGCTGCGGGCCGCCCCCGAGGGGCCGGTGATCCGCCTGTGGCGCACCCAGCGCGACTTCGACGAGGAGGAGCGCTGGGGCCGCGGCAAGCACGGCGTCGTCTCGCTGCCGAACAACACCGGCGTCTTCGGCGGCCACCACGACCCGCCCTTCGCCCTGGGCCTGCGGGTCGGCGCCTCGCTGCTCTCGGGCCTGATCGAGCCGGACGCCAAGCAGGACGAGCTGGCCTTCATCATGCCGGCGCCGGCCCGCGAGACCGACGAGTATGGCACCCTGACCTTCGGCCGCACCGAGCACTTCGACTTCGAGCGCTCGCCGCTCGGCTACCAGCCGAGCGAGCACGGCCCCTACGAGAGCTTCCTGTTCGAGTGGGGCATCCTGGGCCAGAACGGGGTCGTCAGCGAGACCGAGCCGCTGCACTTCCAGGGCTGGTTCGAGATGTTCGGCGGCACCGGCGACGCCACCCTGTTCGACGTCGCCGGGACCACCACCGACTCCAACCGGGTCTACGCCGCCTTCGAGGAGGGCAAGCTGGTGGTCAAGGGCTTCGACCCCGCCGGCGACGACCCGCTCGACCCCGACGGCCTCGAGCAGGCGGTGATCGTCTCGATCGATCCGGCCGAGTACCCGATGACCAACCGCTGGATGCACCTGTCGGTGCTGCTGCGCGGCATCCACCCGCGCGGCCTCCAGGTGGCGCTCGACGGCATCCCGCGCGGCCAGGTCAACTGCATGACCCACACCACCGCGGCGGTCTCGGGCTTCGCCCCGGGCGACAGCGACGGCGAGCTGCTGGTCGAGTCCACCGAGGGCTTCCCCGACCGCGGCGCCCTGCGGATCGGCGACGAGGTCCTCGAGTACAGCTCGAAGGGCCCGGGGGCCTTCTTCCTCGACCGCGTCGCCGGCCCCGACGGCTACCTCGGCGGCCGCGTGGCGCGCGAGGCCAGCGACGCCCCGAGCCCCTCGCCGGACTCGGGCCACCCGGCCGGCCCGGCCGGCCGCGGGGAACCCGCCAC
>JACNJP010000232.1 GCA_014382465.1 Planctomycetota bacterium | reverse complement strand
GGGGGGGGGGGGGGGGGCGCGGGGAGGGGGGGGGGGGGGGGGGGGGGGGGGGGGGCGAGGGGGGGGGGGGGGGGGGGGGTGGGGGGCCGGGGGTGGGGGGGGGGGTGGGGGGCGCGGGCGGGGCCGGCGCCCGCCGGCAGCGGGAAGACCATCGTGTCCGGCCGGCCGCGCGCGCTGGGGTCGAAGACCGGGTGCATCTCGCCGGCCGGCGCGGTCTGGAGCGGCAACGGCGCGCCGTTCACCGTGACCGTCACCGCGGAGCGCTCGGTGGCGTGGGCGCCGACGAGGCCGAGCAGCAGGTAGAGCGGCCGGGTCTCGGCGGCATCGGAATGGAAGCGGATCGTGAAGTCCCACGCCCGGCCGCCGGCCCAGGTGTCGCGGTGCGCCGGGTGGACGAAGGGCCAGGCAGTGGTGGGCGATGCGCCGACCTCGTAGACCACCGGGTCGCGGAAGCGCCGCGTGAAGGCGGCGTAGCCCTCCTGGGCCAGGCCGAACTCGCTGGCGTGGGCGTCCGGCGTCCCGATCAGGAACAGCGGCTCCGCCTCCGGCCGCGGCCGGTCCTGCGCGGGGGCGGCGGGCGCCAGCAGCAGCAGGCTGGTCGCGAGGACGGCGGGCAGGGAAGGGCGCTCCATCGTGGCGGAACTCCGGGCTGGGGGAGGAGCCAGTCTAGCCATCGTTAAGCTGGTCGCATGCCCCGTTGGTGGTCGCCGCTCCTCTCCGCCCTGTTCGCCGCCGTCGCCGGTCCCGCCCTGCCGGCGCAGGCCGAGGCGGGGGTGGACTCGGCGCTGGCCGGCCAGCGCGTCCTCTACGTCGCCCGGCACCAGTACCGCGAAGACCACCACTCCACCGCCACGCTGTTCCAGAACGGCGAGATCAACGCCGGCAAGTTCGACGGCGGCAGCGCCTTGCGGGTGATCGACTTCGGCGCCGGCGAGCCTCGCGTGCAGACGCTGCTGGAGTCGGCCGAGGGCGTCATCCGCGACCCCGAGGTCAGTTTCGACGGCCGGCGGGTCGTCTTCTCGGGGGGCCCGCGCGCCCCGGCCGCCACCCCCTGGGGGGAGAGGGGCCCCAGGGGCGGGGCCGTGTCCCGGTTGCCCTCCCGGGCGGGCGTCGGAGCCCCCGCCCGGGGGTGGCTGCGGGGGGGCGGCTCCTTCTTCTCGTCGCCGCGCGACTACAGTTTCGGCCAGTGCAACCGCCACATCATGGCGAACCTGTTCCGCATGGACGCGGACGGCGCCAACATCCGGCGCATCGGTGGCAACACCCTTTTCGAGGGCCACGCCCACGTCATGCCCGACGGCCGGCTGCTCTACGACCGCTGGGAGTACGTCGACCGCCACTTCGGGCCGTCCTTCGGCTTGTGGGCGACCAACCCGGACGGCACCGGCCACGAGCTGATCTACGGCAACAACGCCTGGTCGCCGGGCATGATCGCCGACGCCCGGGTGGTCCCGGGCAGCCACTGGCTGGTGGCGACCCTCGGCTCCTGCCACGACCGGCCGTGGGGCGCGATCGCGATCCTCGACCGCAGCCGCGGCCTGGACGGCACCGCGCCGCTGCGCCGCAGCTGGCCGGCCGATCTGTCGCCCTACCTCGACCGCGCCGACGTCGTGGACCCCGACCACGGCCGCTCCGGCCGCATCGACGCCTTCAAGGGGCTGCCGCGCAAGTACGAGGATCCGTATCCGCTGTCCTCGCGGCACATCCTGTGCAGCCGCCAGCTCGAGGGCGAGCGCATGGGGCTGTTCCTGCTCGACGTCGACGGCGGCGAGACCCTGGTCCACGAGGAGGAGGTCCTCGGCTGCTACGACCCGATGCTGCTGGCGCCGCGGTCGCAGCCGGCGCCGGTCGCCGAGCGCCACGACCTGGCGGCGGCCGAGGGCAGCTTCTACGTCGCCGACGTCTACCGCGGCGTCGGCATGGAGGCGGTGCCGCGCGGCAGCGTGCGGCGGCTGCGGGTGGTCGAGGCGCCGGTCAAGACAACCTGGACCCACGCCGCCTGGGGCATCGACGCGACCCAGGCGCCGGCGATGAACTGGAACCTGACCAACAACAAGCGCGTCCTCGGCAGCGTGCCGGTCGAGGAGGACGGCTCGGTCTACTTCCGCGCGCCGGCCGACACCTTCCTCTACTTCCAGCTCCTCGACGAGCGCGGCCGCATGCTGCAGTCGATGCGCAGCGGCACGCTGGTGCGACCGGGCGAGACCGTCGGCTGCGTCGGTTGCCACGAGCCGCGCCAGACGACCGTGCCGCCGGGCGCGCGGCCGCTGGCGATGAGCAGGCCGCCGCGGCGGCTGGAGCCGTGGTACGGACCGCCGCGCGACTTCAACTACCTCACCGAGGTGCAGCCGGTCTTCGACCGCAACTGCGTGAGCTGCCACGGGGCGGGCGAGGACCCCTCCGGCGGCCTAGACCTCTCCGGCGACCTCGGCCTGGTCTTCAACACCTCGTACCTGGAGCTGCGGACGAAGAGCCCGGCGCGCTGGCGGCCGTTCGGCGCCGACGAGCCGGAGCCGCTGGTGATGGCCGTCGACGACGGCCCGCCGCAGGTGGTGCCGGCCTACTCCTGGGGCTCGATCCGCAGCTGGTTGGCGCAGGGGCGGGGGGCCGGGCACGAGGGCGTCGAGGTGGGCGGCGAGGACCTCGACCGCGTCTTCACCTCATTCGACGTGAACGCGCGCTACTC
>JACNJP010000019.1 GCA_014382465.1 Planctomycetota bacterium | reverse complement strand
GCCGCGCCGCTCGGCCCAGGCCCGGTGCACGCTGCCGGGGCCGTTGCAGGCCGCGCAGGAGACGCCGATCTCCTCCCAGGTGGTGTCGAAGCGGCCGGTCGCGAGGTCGAAGCCCTTCCTCAGGTCGGTCGAGTGGCACTCGGCGCAGACGTGGTTCCAGTTCTGGTTCGGCCCGGTCCAGTGGAGGATGTCCCCAGCCGGCACCGCCACTCCGGGGTAAAGGTGGAACCATCGTTGTCCGCCCTCCTCGGCCGCGCGGCTGTCCCAGCACAGCGGCAGCACCTGGTAGCGGCCGCCCGGGAAGGCCACCAGGTACTGCTGCAGCGGCGTGACGCCGAAGACGTAGGCGACCTCGAAGTCGGCCAAGGCGCCGTCCGGGCCGTCGGTGGTCACGAGGAAGCGCGGGCCGTCGCGGCAGAAGCGCGAGACGACCCCGAAGTGCTCGAAGCGGGCGTCCTTGAAGTCGCCGAGCACGGTCTCGGCGGTGGCCGGCTGCATCGCCAGGTCGTGGTGCGAGCCGGTCCAGGCGGCCGTCTCAGCTTGGTGGCACCCGGCGCAGGAGGCGCGGCCCGAGTAGACCGCGTCCGAGACCGGCGGCAGCCCGGGCCCGCAGGCCGTGAGCAAGGCGGCGGGCAGGAGCCGGAGCAGGGCCGGGCGCGCGAACATGGGCCGGATTCTAGGCGCCCGGGATTCGCTGCGGTCCAGGAGCGGATTGGGCGCTGCTCTCCGCACTTGGCCGCCCGGCCCGAACCGCCACTGTGAATCCGATGGTCAGCCATATCCAAGCCTAGGGCCCTGGTGCCCGCATCCTCCCGAGGCCAGCAGCGGCGCGTCGATCCCGCCGAACTGGTTCGCCGCGCCTCCAGATTCCCGCTACCGGTTGGCCGGGTCCCTGAATCTGAACGGCGCGGTCGTGACCGGACACCCTTTGGACCTCGGCCTACCCCTGAACACTCTCTCCAGTGGCTGGGATTCGGCCGACGGGAGCGGTTCCTTTTCCGCCGCGCCGTTCTCGCCGAATGCCGCCGGAAGGACCCTGGTCTTCGAGGTCGCCGCGCTGGACGCCCGGGGGCTAATTCCCAGACAGCACGGTCCTGGCCACCTTCCTCCGCAGAGCGACGCGCGGCGGGCCTTGGCGGGGGTAGGAGACGCCACGCCAGGGGCCCTGGCGGCGTGCTCGAACTCCGCCCGGCGACCAGCCTTCCCCCGCCCCTAGAATGCCGCCGATGGTGCGTCCTGACGCGAAACGATTCCTGGCCTCCCGTGGGAGGTTAGTGGAGCGTCGAGCACGCTGTGTCGGACTTGCGGGTGAAAGTCCCGCCGCGGTAATCGCCGGAGAGCCGCGTAGCAGGCTCCAGCCGTCGGGCGAGATCCCGCCGACCGAGCGGAGCTCAGAAAGCCCTGTTGAGGAGCGTCTGGTCACGACCGAGCCCGAAGGAGGGGAGCAAAGCTGCGGGCCCAGCCTGAAGCAAACCATGCAGCTCCGGGACACAGGCCCCCGAAAGGGAGGGGCGGCCGGGCCGGTTGAACCAAACGGTGGGAAGAACGACCCTCTTGCCCACATCCCAATCCTCAGCTTCCTGTTCAGAGAATGAGATCGTGAACTGGCGAATAGTGCGCTGGAATCTAGAAGAATTGGCCTCTCGCGAAGAGCAAGAGAGGGTCTGGCTGGGGCATTCCGACAAGGAGATGTCATCCATTGAGGAGGCTGCTTGCGGCCTCCTCGATGATTCCGGATTAGCTCAGGCATTAGATGACGGGGATTTGGAAGATTGCTTTTCTAGGGAATTTCTTGATGCCATTCAGGAATTGCGGAGGGCTTTGAAGGCATTGCCATGTAACGAGGCCCCAAGCGTGATTGTCTAATCCATTGAAATGGAGCAAGTCAGGGTATTGGCCAGGAGGGTGTTGGGGATTGTTGCGCATGAACTCCCTTCGTAGACGCTTCGTGTCTGTCAGGCAGGCCGCACCGTTTACCGGCTGATTGGTCAACTCGAGGGCTTCGCCTTCTCGGGCCCTTCGCTGCCCCGCCGCGGCGGCAGCTGCGCCTCACGGCGTTTCCATCACGCGGCGCAGCATGTTCGGCGCTTCCGCCCTCCTTTGCTGTCAACACGGTCGAAAGTTGAGTGCCAAGCATGAGTTGATGGTGTGTCCTTGCGCGAAGCGCTCTTCCACCCCTCATGGAGAGCCTGGAGGCCGCTTGGCAAACTGTGTCGGACTTGCAGGTGAAAGTTCCGCCGAGGTTTTGGCCGTAGAGCCGCGAAGCAGGCTCCAGCCGCCGGCCGAGCGGAGCGTCCACCGCCCTGTTCGGGAGCGTCCGGTCACGATCAAGCCCGATGGAGGGAAGCAAGGCTGCAGGCTCAGCCTGAAGCCATCCTCGCAGTCCCGAGAAAAGGGCCCCCGAAAGGGAGGGACGGCCGAGCCGGTCATGATGTGGCGAAGGCAACAGACTGCACCCGGCAGATCCGGAGAGGTGGAGGACGTCCTCTGGGTATGGAGGAGAGTACGCAGCGAAAGCCCGACACGGAACAGGAGAGGCCCTACCCGACCGCCGACGTCTGGCAAAGACCGCGCCCATTAGCCGAGTGCGAAACGGCGCGGAGTCGGGAGGGAGTCCGAGGGGCTCATAGTCCCGATGAAGCCGGGTAATGCCGGTGGAGGGAAGGGGCCCTGCTTTGGTCACGCTTGCGC
>JACNJP010000291.1 GCA_014382465.1 Planctomycetota bacterium | reverse complement strand
GGCGACCTCGCTGGCGCAGGCTCTCGGGGACCAGGGCGACGAAGTCCTCGTCACCCAGGTCGTCCCCCACTTCGACTCGGACCTGCCGCTGGTCGAGGAGTACCGCGAGGCCATGCGCCTGGTCCGCCGAGAGGGCCAGTTCTCCTTCGCCTCCCTCGAGGGCTACATCGCCGGGCGGATCCTGTGCCTGGCGCTGGCGGAGAGCCCCGATGCTCCCGACCGCAACACCCTGGTCCGGGCGCTGCTGGCGCTGGGAGAGTTCGACCTGGGCCTGGGGGTCCCCCTGAAGCTCGAGAAGGGGCACCAACAAGCCTGCCACTCCGTTTGGCCGACCATCATCCAGGGCGGCGAGGTGCTGCCCTTCGACTGGAAGCAGCTCCGGCCAGCGACTGACGGGTCATGAGCCGGATCCGGTCCACCTCCCAGCTCGCGAGCAGGGCGAACGCCCTGCTGTGGCGGCTGGCGGCCGTCGGCCTGGCCGCCGGCGCCCTGCTGCTGCTGTTCGTCGGCTTCCTCGACTACCAGTTCGCGGCGCGCAACCAGCATCAGGAAGCGGTCCAAGTTGAGACCTCCAAGCTCCGGACCTGGATCTCGGAGGAATTCTCCCGCTGCCGGCGCGAGATCGACGGCATGCTCGAGGACGGCGGAGCGGGCGCCGGTGAACCCTGGTTCCAGGCGGCGGAGAGCTTCGACGAGGAGTATCCGATCCTCCACTCCGACCCGGTCCTCGCGGCGGCCCTCCAACGGCTCCACTCCGACGCGGTCGAGTTCGAGCCGCTGCGGCTCCGCAGCGCCGCCTGGGCGGGCGACCGCGGCGACTGCCAGGACCGGCTGGAGCAAGCGACCGAGCGCCTCGACGACGACCTGGCGCGCCTCCGCGCGACGATCGACGCCGCGGATGGCCGGCAGAACCTCGAGCGCGCCATCCTGCTGCGACGCTACCGCAGCGCGGACCCGGCCGAGGCGGCCATCCTCGGCGGCGAGCTGGCCGAAGGAACGCTCCATGAAGCCGATTACTCCGAGCTCCTCACCGAGCTCTCCGAGCTCGCCCTGCTGAGCAAGATCGTGCTCGCAGAACGCGATCAGGCCCGCATCGCGGATCTCCAGGACAACCGCCTGGTCCAGACTCTCAGCCGCTTGCGCGATGCCCTGGCCGAGAACCTCGAACGGGGAGCGTCCGGCGCGGGAACGGCGATGGAGCAGCTCCGGGCGGTGGAGATCGACCTGTTCGGGGCCGGCTTCCAGGAGGGTCGAGCCCTCTCCTCGATCGAACTCGGCCACGGCGGCCTCTTCAAGAGCCTCTCCGAGCTGCTGGCAGCCGACCGGGCCCGCGGCGAGATCCTCGAGGAATCGAACGCCAGCCTGGCGAGGCTGGACCAGACGCTGATCGAGGTCGAGGACGCCGCCTCCATGAAGCTGAGATCCACCTCGGCTGCGACCCGCTTCCTCCTGGAGGACATGCGGCTGAGCGCCCTGGCGGTGGCTCTGGGCGCCAGCTCCATTTTCCTGCTCATCGCCTACCGCGTCTCCCGCCTGCTGCGCCGGCACGTCAAGGCCATGGAGGACACCAACCGCGCGCTGGACGAGGCCGTCGTCGCCGCGGAGGCCTCCAGCAAGGCCAAGAGCGAATTCCTGGCCAACATGAGCCACGAGATCCGGACGCCGATGAACGGCGTCCTCGGCATGACCACCTTGCTGCTGGACACGCCGCTGAGCGCCGAGCAGCAGGAGCTGGGCCAGACCATCCAGTCCTCGGGCGAGTCGCTGCTGACCATCATCAACGACATCCTCGACTTCTCGAAGATCGAGGCCGGCAAGCTGGAGCTGGAGGAGATCGACTTCTCGCCGGTGGAGGTGGCCGAGCGATGCCTCGGGCTGCTGGCCGAGAGGGCCCACTCCAAGGGATTGGAGTTGCTGCTCGAGGTCGGCGGCGAGGTGCCCGAGCGGCTCCGCGGCGACCCGGGCCGCCTCGGCCAGGTGCTCCTCAACCTGGTCGGCAACGCGCTCAAATTCACCGAGCGCGGGGAGATCCATGTCCGCGTCCAGACCGACGGCGCGCGCGAGGACGTCGGCGGCCTGCGTTTCGAGATCCGGGACACCGGCATCGGCATCCCGAAGCACGCCCAGGCCAAGCTCTTCGAGTCCTTCACCCAGGCGGACGGCAGCACCACGCGGCGCTTCGGCGGCACCGGCCTCGGGCTCACGATCTCCAGGATGCTGGTGAACCTGATGGGCGGCGAGATCGCGGTCGAGAGCGAGCCCGGTCAGGGCTCGACCTTCAGCTTCGACCTGGTCCTGAAGCCCGCCGAGCGCTCCACCGAGCGCGCCAGGGCCGACGCCGGCGCGCTGCGCGGCATGCGCGTCCTGTGCGTGGACGACAACGCCACCAACCGCCGGATCCTGCTGCACCAGGCCGCCAAGTGGGGCATGGAGCCGGTGGCGGCCTCCAGCGGCCCGGAGGCCTTCGCCCTGATGCGCCAGGCCCATGCGGAGGGCCGGCCGTTCGCGGTGGCGATCCTGGACATGGACATGCCCCGCATGGCCGGCAGCGAACTCGCCCGCGTGGCCCCGGACACGCCCGACCTCCCCGACCTCCCGACGACCCTGCCGTCCTCGGCCGACCGGGTGGGGGAGGCCCGGGGCGGGGCCGACCCGGGCATCGCCCGGGCGCCGCCCCCGCCGGCCCCGCGGGAC
>JACNJP010000020.1 GCA_014382465.1 Planctomycetota bacterium | reverse complement strand
TGTTAGGAAATTAGGAGGTTAGGAGATGAGTATGCGCTTCGCTCTTTACACGCACCCGCCTGCTGCGGGCTGCGGCGCTGGCCGAGCGCGGCGACCCGGAAGCCGCCTGGACGGTCCTCCAGGACCTGGCACGGCAGTGGCCCGACGACCCTGTGGTCCATTTCGACCTGGCCCTGCTGGCCCTGGACCACCTCGACCGTCCCGAGCAGGTCCGGGCCCACCTGGAGCGGGTCCTGGAGTTGGCCGCCGGCGGCGCTGAGCTGCCTCTCCAGCGCCTGACCCAGGCCGAGGTGTGGCTCGAGGGGCTGGGTGGGCGGCGGGAGCCGGGTCCGTGATCGCCCTGCTCCAGCGGGTCGGCCGCGCCGAGGTCCGGGTGGCGGGCAGCCCGCGTGGCCGCATCGGCCCGGGCGTCCTGGTGTTCCTCGGCTGCCGCCGGGGCGATGGCTCCGCGGAGGCCGAGCGCATGGGCCGCCGGATCGCCGGCTACCGGGTCTTCCCTGATGGGGACGGCAAGACCAACCTCGACCTGACCCAGGTCGGCGGCGAGGTCCTGGTGGTCAGCCAGTTCACCCTGGCGGCCGACACTCGTAAGGGGCGCCGCCCCTCCTTCGACACCGCGCTCGAGCCGGCGGCCGCGCGGGTCCTGGTGGAGGAGGTCTGCCAGGCCCTGCGGGGCCATGGCTTGAAGGTCGAGCAGGGGGTCTTCGGCGCCGAGATGGAGGTCGAACTGCTCAACCTCGGGCCGGCCAGCTACCTGCTGGAAGTCTCGGGAAGGTCCTGACCTGGACTTGACTGGACGGCGCAAGTTACCATACTCCAAGGAGGTAGGACGGATCGTCGACCACCCCCCCGAGCCTCCGGCAAGCCTTCATGGACAACCCCGAGCTGAATACGATCACCAAGCGGGACCTGGTCCAGCGGATCTCGGACAGCACCGGTCAGACCAAGGTCCTGGTGCGGGACATCATCCAGCGCTTCCTCGACGAGGTCTCGGACGAGCTGGTCCGCGGCAACCGCCTCGAATTCCGCAAGTTCGGGGTCTTCGAGGTGCGTTCGCGGCCCGGCCGGATCGCCCAGAACCCCAAGACGCTGGAGAAGGTCGCGGTTCCCGCCAAGCGGGTGGTGAAGTTCAAGGTCGGCAACATCCTGAAGAAGCGCGTCGAGGCCGGACCGGCTTCCTCGCCTCCGGAAGCTCCGCTGCGGTCAGGGCTTGGCGCTCCTCCGGCGAATCCTCCGGAAGCCCCGCGCGACTGACCGGTCCGGCTTCCGCGGCTTCAGCGACTCGAGCGGAGCGCCTGCTCCAGGTCTCGTCGCAGGTCGTCGGCGTCTTCGATCCCGACCGATAGCCGCACCAGGCCGTCCTCGATCCCGATGGCCCGCCGCTGCTCCGCCGGGACCGAGGCGTGGGTCATCGGCGCCGGCAGCTCGATCAACGACTCGACGCCGCCGAGTGACTCCGCCAGGGCGAAGATCTGGCACCGGCGCACCAGCTCGGTGGCCTGCGCGAGCCCGCCCGGCAGCACGAAGGAGATCATGCCGCCGAAGGCGCTCATCTGCGCGCGCGCGGCCTGGTGGCCGGGGAACGAGGCCAGGCCCGGGTAGAGGACCCGGTCGACGCCGGGATGGCCCTCGAGAAAGTCCGCCAGCGCCGCCGCGCTGGCGCAGTGGCGCTCCATCCGCAGCGCCAGCGTGCGCAGGCCGCGGAGGGTCAGGAAGGCGTCGAAGGGCGAGTTGATGGTGCCGGCCGAATTCTGGTGGAACCAGAACTCCTCGCCGCGCGCCGCCTCCTTCACCACCAGGGCGCCGCCGACGACGTCGCTGTGCCCGCCGATGTACTTGGTGGTCGAGTGGAGCACGTAGTCGGCGCCGTGCTCGATCGGCCGCTGGAGCGCCGGGGTGGCGAAGGTGTTGTCGACCGCCAGCTCGGCGCCGACCCGGTGGGCGGCCTCGGCGGCGGCCGCGATCGAGGTCACGCCGAGGGTCGGGTTGGAGGGCGTCTCCAGGTAGACCAGCCGGGTGTCCTCCGGAAGCGCGTCGAAGGCGCCAGGGGCGCTGGTGTCGCGGTACTCGTAGATCAGGCCGAAGCGCTGCTCGATCTTCGAGAACAGCCGGTGCGAGCCGCCGTAGAGGTCGCGCGTGGCGACGATGCGGTCGCCCGGCTTCAACATCAGCATCAGGGTGTGCACGGCCGCCATGCCCGAGCCGCAGGTGAAGGCGGCGGCGCCGCCTTCGAGGTCCGCCAGGGCGTCCTGCAGGGCGAAGCGGGTCGGGTTCTGGGTGCGGCTGTACTCGTAGCCGTGGCGCGGCTGCGCCGGCGAGTCCTGCACGTAGGTGCTGGTCATGTAGATCGGCGGCATGACCGCGCCGGTGCGCTCGGCGAAGGGGTCCCAGCCGGCGTGGACCGCCCGGGTGGCGAAGGCGTGTCCCGAGTGCTTCGGATTCGAGGAGGGGCGGCCGGGTTCGGACATGGTTCTGGCGGTCGGGAGGGGAAGCGGAGGTCGCCGGCGGCTCAGTCGTGGCGCAGCCGCGGCAGGCCGCGCAGGATGTCGCGGCGGTCGAGCGAGGTCCAGCCCAGGGCGTCCTCGACCAGCACCGGCTCGGCGCGCGGGGTGGCCTCGAGGGCCGCCCGCCACGGCGCGCCCGCGGCCAGCACCCCGGGCGGCGGCAGCAGGGGGCCCGCGACCGGGCGCTGCGCCC
>JACNJP010000021.1 GCA_014382465.1 Planctomycetota bacterium | reverse complement strand
GGAGCCCACCGGCTGAAGGGCCGCAACGAGAGGTTTGTGGGGGGGGTCCGGGCGCCCCGCCTTGGTCACCTCCTGCGGGCTGGGTGGCGGCCTGATGCCCTTGCGGGCCCCGCGGCCCCCGCCCTGGCGGACCCGGCTGCCCAGCCCGTTGTCCTTCTTGTCGCCGCCCTCGATGGCGCCGGTCCCGCCGGGGCCAACAGACCCCAGCACCGCCGCAAGGTGCGCCTTCGCCTCCTCCTCGTTCCCCTTGATGTCGGGGGAGAGCATGAGGTCGCCCAACCTGCGCCCCGCGGAGCCACGCATTGCGAGCGTGTAAACGTCCTCCATCGGCACCGTCTTGGCCTCGATGGCGTCGGCGTCGAACTCCTGCGTGAGATCCTGGGCGGCCCGCTCGACCTCGGACTTCCACGCCTCGAAGCTGTTGAATCCCAGGTCCTTGTAGCCTGTCAGGTCCGGGCCGGACTCGCCGAGCTCCTTCCGCACCGCCTTGGCGCGGAGCATGGCGTCCCGCAGGAAGTCCAGCGCAGGAGCTTCTTGCTCGCGGCGCTCCTCAAGGGTCTCGGGCTCGATGGTGATGCCGTCCGACTCATCCTTGATCGGCTCTACGTCCAGGCCCTCGCGCTCCCGCCGGCGCCGCTCGACCCGCTTCTTCGCCTCCTCCAGGATCCGGGAGGCTTCGTCAATCTCCACCTCCGACTCATCGCGGAGCCCTTGGAGGGTCAGCCCGCCAGCATCCACAACGGTCTTGATGTCGTCCTTTTCGCTCCGGAGCCCGCGGACCTGGGCCCGGAGGCTGCTCATGTGGGCAAAAATCTTCTTGAGCTGGCGCTCCTCGGGCCAAAGCTCGGTGGCCTGGAGCCAGACGTGCTCGGGCCAGGAAAGCTGGCCGTCGCGGTTGCCGCGGCCAATGGTCTGCACCATCTCGCCGGCCTTCCAGCTCAGGCCAACCATGATCTGCGTGACCCCTCGACCAATCAGGTCGTGCAGGGAAATCCCGGTCCCCATGCTCAGGTCAGACCCAACCATCGCGTCGAGCGTCGTCTCCGGATTCTTCCAGTTCTGGACATGCTCGACCTTGAGGCTGTCCGGCAAGGCCCCGTGGAACTCGGCTACATTGATGTCGTAGCCCAGCTCGGCGCGAGCGCGGCGCCGGAACTCTTCAATCATCGAGGCGATGCTGGGGACGGCCTTGCCCAGGCGGGTGTTGATCTCCTCGAGGCGTTCGTTCAGGGCGTCGCCGTAGCCCGGCATCTTCTGGTTGATGATGTCACGAACAGACATCCCGTCCAGCTTCTCCCGCGGCTTGTTGAGCATCCCGTATTTGACGGTCATCTTGCCGGTCTTGGGATCCTCCACCATCTCATCGACCGCGTTCTGGGCGGACTCGTTGAGGTAGCGGGTCATAATCACCGGGCGCCGGCCACGGCGGAGTGCGTCGATGGCCCAGTCAATCGCGGCGCTGATCTTGAACTCCTCCGCGAAGCGCCTGGACTCGTTGATGATGAGCGGAGAGAGGATTCCCTTGAGGCCGGAGGTCCCGGCAATCGAGAACGCCTCCGACAAGATGGCATACTTCTCCTCCAGCGCCTCGAACCGCGCCAGATCGTCCGGCGTCAGGTGAACCTTGCCCGGAATGACGGCCACGCCCTCGTAGCTCATCTCCCGGTTGACCATGAGCCCGCGGCGCCCCAGGTCCTGACGGAAGGCGAGCTGGGAGGCCAGGATGACCTTCTCGCGCTTGGGGTTGCGGGCGATGGCCTTGCCGCCCTGCCGCCCGCTATAGCCAGCTCCCAGCACCCAGGAGCGGAACTCGTCGTTGCCGGCGCTCTTGCCGAGGAAGCCCTTGGCGAAGTAGCGCAGGTCATAGAGCTCGTTGCCGGGGGTCGCCGAGGCCGCGATGACCTTGGCGTTGTTGTCCACGAGCTGATCCACCCAATCGACGCCGCGAACCGCCCGCTCGGTTCCCTTCACCCAGTTGCGGATGGTGTGGATCTCATCGGCAAAGACCGCGCTCACATCCCCAGACTTCGCCATCTCCTGGAGGGCTCGATACTGGTTCGTGGAGTCCTTGTTGGGGTCGAAGTGGTGCCACAGGCCGATAACCATGTTGGCGGCAGCCAGCCGCTGCGTCAGCTCCTTCGGCGTGAGGTTGGCGATGTCCGTGGGCGAGAGGATGGCCTCGCGGGGGACATCCATCTTCTCGGGCCCGAACTCATCGGCCAGCCAAGACTCGACCGCCACATTGCCCTGGGTGACAAGGATGATCTTGCCGCCGGCATGGAGCTGGTGCTCGAGAGCCGTTCCCAGCCCCGCCCAGGTCTTGCCCGTGCCCGTGCCGTCAGCCAGCAAGAACATCGACGCGCCATTCTCGAAGGCCGCTCGCGCCATCTTGACCGCGCCGAGCTGATGGGGCCGCAGGAGCTTCCAGACCTTGTGCTGGATCTCCATGTCCGGCACCGGCCAAATGCCCTCGAACTCGTCCGGGAGCACCGCCTCCTGGGACTTGACGCCCATGCCGCGGGCCGCCCGCTCGATGTCGTTGCGGATGGCCCAGTCCATCTGCTCATCCCAGCTCATCCGACTGGTGAGCGTGTCGGTGGCGATGGGGTCCTCGCCTTCCCGCTTGCGCCGCTCGATGTCGGCGGCGATGTCGATCTCGGCCTGGTATGGATCGTCGGAGAGGGACCGCTTCGGGTTGGC
>JACNJP010000022.1 GCA_014382465.1 Planctomycetota bacterium | reverse complement strand
GGCGTGCTTGGTGGGGGCCCTCGGCCGGGGCATCGGCGGCATCGGGGCGGGAGGAGTGGCCGACCGACGCCTCCGCGGCCGTGACGCCCGCGGACAGGGACACGAGGCCGAGCAGCCGGCGCAGCTCGAGCAATTGAACCGCGTGCATCAGCGAGCGAGCTTCGTCCGGGGTCCGCGGCAGCTCGAGGATGCGCTGCAGGGTGCCGAGCTCCGGCCGGCGCAGCTCGAGCTGGAACAGGAAGCGGTCGAGCTGGGCCTCGGGCAGCGGGTAGGTGCCCTCCATCTCGATCGGGTTCTGCGTGGCGCAGAGGAAGAACGGCCGCGGCAGCGGGTGGGAGCGGCCGCCGGCGCTGACCTGGCGCTCCTCCATGGCCTCGAGCAGCGACGACTGGGTGCGCGGCGTGGCGCGGTTGATCTCGTCGGCCAGCAGCACCTGGCAGAACACCGGACCCTCGACGAAGCGGAAGCTGCGGCCGTCGGCGCCCTCGTCCAGCCCCTCGCCGCCGGTGACGTCGGCCGGCATCAGGTCGGGGGTGCACTGGACGCGGCCGAAGTCGAGCTCCAGCAGCCCGGCGAGGGCCCGGACCAGGCGGGTCTTGCCCAGGCCGGGGGCGCCCTGGATCAGGACGTGGCCGTCGGCGAGCAGCGCCGCGACGAGGAGCTCGACGGCGCGACCGTCGCCGAGGTGCCCACGCGCCAGCTCGTCCCGCAGGCGCAGGGCGAGGGCGGCGGCGTCTTCGATCGCGGCGGCTTCAGGCGCGGGAGGCATGGCTGGTCTGCTCGACCAGCGCCAGGATACCGCGCAGGTCCTCGAGGACCGGGACCCCTTCGGGCGCGGCGGTCGGGGCGCCGTCGGCCCGGTCCACCAAAGCGGCGCGCAGGCCGGCGCCGAGGGCGCCGCGCACGTCCCGCTCGAGGTGGTCGCCGACGTGGAGCGCTTCCTCCGGCGGGACCCCGGCCCGGAACAGCGCGCGTTCGAAGATCGCCCGCTCCGGCTTCTCGGCCCGCATCTCGGCGCTGGTCACGATGAATTCGAGCTGGCCGGCGACGCCCATGCCGGTGAGCAGCACGGGGAGGCGCTCCGACCAGTTGGAGACAACGCCGACCGTCAGGCCGCGGTTCGACAGCTCTTCGAGCACCGCCGGCACCTCGGGGAACAGGGTGTAGGTGGCCGGGTCCTCGAAGCGGGCCAGCAGGGCCAGGTGGGCGTCGGTGAGCCGCCCCGCAGGGACGCCCAGCTCGGTCAGGACGCGCTGGTTGAAGGCTCGGAACCAGGCCAGGCTGTAGCGGAAGTTCCCCTCGAGCGAGGAAGGAAGCTCGGCGAAGGTCCGTCCCATATGGTCCGCGGCCTCCGCCTCGTCGGCCTGTCCGCCGTGGCCGTTGGCGACCTCGGCGTAGATCACCGAGCGCGAGACGCGTTCGGTGAAGATGGTGTTTCCGGCGTCCAGGAACACCGCGCGGACAGGGGACATGCGAGGCATGGGGGGGAAGGCGGGTGGATTGTAGCCAGCGCGAGCCTCTCGCTTCCATGATGGATCGCGCTTCCCGCCCGTGAAAGGGACCGGCGCGCCCGGCGAACTAGAATGCGATGACGATGAAGCGCCTGCTCCTCCTCGTGTTGTCCGGCTCCGCAGTCGCGTGCGGCGCGGCCGAGGTGGGTGATCCGCCGCCGGCAGCTTCGGCGTGGGCGGCGACCGCCGAGCCGTCGCCTCCGCCGGCGATGGAGCCGTTGGACGGCACCGAGTTCCTGCCGCCGCCGCTGCGGCCGACCGACCCGGCGCTGTCGTCCTCGGACTCCTTCCTGGGCGCGATGAAGGCGCTGCGTGAGGAGCAGCCGCGGGTGGCGGCGCTCGCCCTGGTCCAGGCCCAGCGCGAGCTGGGGCAGCGCCCGGACCTCGCCGCCCTGCAGTCGTGGGCCCTGCTCGCCAGCGGCGACGCCGGCGACGCCGCCCGCGTGGCGCGTTCGGCGGCCGAGGTCGGCAGCCTCCCTGCTCAATACGCTCTGGCGCGCGCGCTCCACCAGGCGGGCGATCGGGCCGGCGCCCACGTCTGGTTCGAACGCTGCCGCGGCCGTCTCCCCGGCCCCGAGGGATTCCTGCCGTGGGCCGCCGAGAGCGCCCTGGCGGCCAAAGCCCCGGCCGCCGCCTTGCGCGACCTCGACCCGATGCTGCTCGACGGACCCTTGGCGGTCGACCTCGGCCTGATCCGGGCTCGCGCCCTCGCGATGGCCGGTCGCCTCGACGAGGCAGTCTCGCAGTTCGATCAACTGCTGCAGGACGCGGCCGGTCAGGACCCGGCGGTCTGGAATGAGACCGGCGCCGCGGTCTTCCGCGACGCCATCGACCACCGCGGCGCCGAGGCCTACGCCCGCGCCGCGCGCTACTTCCGTCGAGCGACGGAGCTCGATCCGCAGGAGCCGCGCTACCGCTTCAACCTCGCCTGCGCCCAGGACTGGGGCGGCGACCCCGTCGAAGCCGAGGCCTCCTATGAGCGCGCCCTCGAGCTCCGCCCCGGCTACCTCGAGGCATTCGAGAACCTGGTGATCCTGCTCCTGGCCGGGAGCCGCCAGGACGACGCCCTGGCGGCCCAGCGCCAGATGCTGCGCCAGCCCCTATCTCCCAGCGAGCTCCAGCGCGTCCTCGCCGCGGTTGGATAGACGATGGAACCGATGGTGTCAGGCTCATTCGAATGGTTTCCGGCC
>JACNJP010000244.1 GCA_014382465.1 Planctomycetota bacterium | reverse complement strand
GGGCAACCCGGGGGGCGGGCGGAGGAGGGGGCGGGGCGGGCGGCGGGGGGGGGCGACGCCGGGCGCCGGCCCGGGGCGGAGCCGGGGCCGGGCGCGGGGGCTCCCCACCCCTTTCCCGCGGGGGGGGGGGGGGGCCAGGCCCGATAGTCGGCGGTCGCCGGGGTCCGGGCCCCTCGGCGGCCCCCGCCGAGGGCCGGAAGAGAGTAGAACCGGTTCCTGAAGACGGCCTCCATCCCCTCGGCGGGGTGCAGGATCTGACCATGACCGCCGCGGGCAGGCCGACCCGAATCATGCGCCACCCGCTCCTCCCGTCCCTGGTCCTCCTGGCCGGCCTTCCCTGCTGCGGCCCCGGCGCGGCCGAAGCCGCCTCCGATGAGCAGCTCGTGTTCCTGAGCGGCACCATCGATTCGCTCCGCGCCGCCGCTCGCGAGCACCGGGAGCTGCTCGACCGGGAGACGCCGCTGCTGCCCAGCGACCCCGAGTGCGACGCCCTGTTGGCCGACTTCCGCGCGGTGCTGGCGCCGGCCCTGGTGCCGGGGGTGATCGAGGATTGGAGCGACCTGGTCGTGCGCACCGGCCTGCTGAGCTTCTACTACCAACTCTGCCCTGAAGGCCAGGTGGTCTACGGCCCGCCGCGCCCCTTCACCGCTCCGGACGGCGCCGCCGGCGCCCGGGTCCAGGTCGACTACCCCTCCGCCGCCGGAGACCCCGAGCGCCACGACCTGGTGCTGATCGAGACCGACGACGGCTGGCGGCTGTGCCGGCGGCCGCTGCTGGCCGACCACCCTGAGCAGGAGGTGGCGCTGGCCCTCGACATGGGCTTGTTGCCGTGCGCACCGGGTGCCTCCGAAGGCTTCCTCCGGACCCTCGCCGGCCTCGTCGACGCCGGCCCGCAGCTCCGCCTGCTGGAGCGCGTCGAGGACGGTCCGAGCCTGCGGCTGCGGGTCCAGGTGACCGCCGACGGCCTCGATGCCCCGTTGGAGTTCACCGCCGTCCACGAACTCTCCGGATGGGTCGCCCGCGAATGAACCGGCTGGAGCTCGGCGACGGCGACACGCGCTTCGAGATGGCGCTGGTGAGCTCGCCGGCGCCGCCGCGGCCCAAGACCCTGCGCTTCACGATCGAAGCCGAGTCCGCCGGCTTCCTCGGCCGCCACGCCGAGGCCAAGGTGCTGACCAGCGACTTCGAGGTCTTCCTCAGCGGCGCCCGCGAGCTCGCCGCCGGCTCGCGGGCCGACATCGCCCTGGCGGCGCTCGACCCCGAGGACTTCATGCTGCGGCTGCGGCGCACGAACGACATCGTCAACGCCGAGGGCTTCGTCGGCCGCGCCTACACCGACTTCCGCGGCTGGCCGCGGCGCCACCGGCTGGACTTCGGCCTGCGCTTGACGCCCGAGGAGCTGGCCGGCGCCCTCGACGCCTTCGCCGGGTGGGAGGCGCCGGCGTGACGCTGCGGATCGACCGGCTGCGAGCGGAGGACTGGCCGCGCGCCGGCGCCATCTTCGCCGAGGGGATCTCCACCGGCCTGGCGAGCTTCGACACCGAGGTGCCGAGCTGGGAGCGCTGGGACCGGGCGCACCTTCCGGATGGCCGGCTGGCGGCGCGGACCGGCGGCGAGCTGGTCGGCTGGGCCGCGCTGCTGCCGGTGTCCGACCGCTGCTGCTACACCGGCGTGGCCGAGGAGAGCGTCTACGTCGCCGAAGCCGCGCGCGGCGCCGGGGTCGGCGCGCGGCTGCTGGGGGCCCTGGTGGAGCGTTCCGAGGAGCTGGGCTTCTGGACCCTCCAGGCCGGGGTGTTCGTCGAGAACCGGGCCAGCATCGGGCTCCACGAGAAGTGCGGCTTCCGCCTCGTCGGCGTTCGAGAGCGGCTGGGCCGGCTGCGCGGCGTGTGGCGCGACGTCGCGCTGATGGAGCGCCGCAGCCAGCGGGTCGGAATCGGGAATATCGAGGGGCCGGAGCGCGTAACGGGCGATTAACCATGTTCAACAAGAAGAAGAACGCTCCTCCTCAGAAGGTCGTGGTCCAAGGTGGGCCGCTCTCGTGCCAGCACTGCCAGAAAGACCGGTTCCACGCCATGCGCGGGCAGCTCAACACTAAATTGGCCTCGCTGATCGACCTGGACGTCTTCAACCCCGAGGCCGACTGCTACGTCTGCGCCTCCTGCGGCTTCGTCCATTGGTTCTTGAAGGGGAACTGATCTGGGTTAGGGAACTCCATGACGTTTCGTTTTTTTGCGCTCCTCCTGCTGTTCTATGCCGCGGCTTGCGCGCCGGCGGACGAGCCGGCTCGCTCGGATCCCGTCGAGTGGACCACCGCCTGGATCGATTCACTGGAGGAGGCCGCCGCCGCCGATGGAGAACCCGGTTCGAGCGGCGCTGGTGGAGCAGCGCCGGAGTCCACTCTGCGCAACCTCATCGAAGCCGTCCTCCCTCCGGAGACCGGCAGCGACGATCGTGATCCGCGCGCTCTGGCGAACGAGACGAGCCTGCTCCGCTTGGCCACCCTGCGCGGTTTCCTGCGCCGGGACATTCAACTCGCCAACCGCTTCGTGGTGGCCGGAGTGGACCGCGCCCAGGTGTCCGTCTTCTACTCCCGCGGGTGGATCTTGCAGGAGAGGGAGGGCCACGACCTTCTGGCCACCATGGAGCGCGCCTTCCTGCTCGGGCTGATCTGCGCTGAAAACCGCTGGCAGGTGGAGAGCTTCATCATCGACGGATCCGCCGCTCCCGTTCTGCTCGAGCAGGCCGAGCTCTGGCAATCCCAGGAGCAACCACGCCGCCTGAAGGAAGAGGTCGTCGAAGTGCGGCTCCGGCGCCGCCGGCCCGGTGGCAGCGTCTACTTCGAGTGCCTGGGCGAGACCGCCGGACCCGGCGAGTTCACCCCTGGGATGGAAGCCGCGATTCAGCGCGGGGCGGAGCTCCGCTTCGTCCTCGACCCCGCAGTCCAACCGCCCGAGTTCCAGCCTTGGTGGCCTCGCTTCGAGCCGATCGGTCAAGACACCTTCGAGGCCTTCCGCAACTCCCTCATCGCCCTCCAGAAACGGGAGGATGGCACCATCTGGTCCGCGGGACGATCGATTCTGCTGCAGGACCCCGCGCGCCCGCCCACGGCAAACGGCTATATCGATTTCGACGAGGGTCTCTCCCGAAAAGGTGGCTTGGTCCGAGTGGTCTTCTTCGGCTGGCAGGGGATCGACGGCGCCGCGCTCGCCCCGGTGATCGAAGCCTGGTTCCGCGCGGGCGGTCGATCGTTCGCCCGCGCCAATGTCCCGCCGGCGATCCCGTTCGACCCTCGGGCGAGTCCGGTCGATCAGGTCGCGTGGCTGGTCGATGCAGCGGACCGGGCTCTCCAACGACACCTGTGGGAGCACGAGACCGCGTTCCTATCAGCGGGATGGGAGAAGAGCGGGATCGGCGGCGGACCGATGTCGATGACTTTAGGCACCCCTTCCGCTTCGAGGAGCTTCCAAGCTGCAATCGCCCCGCTGATCTCCGGCTCCCTCGCGCTGGAGGAAGCTCCGGTGGAATTCACCAGGGTGGCCTCACCGCAGCCCGTTCCGGGCGTGTTCCCCTCCTCCATCCTGCTGAGAGAATTCCGCATGTCTGGGGATGACTTCGGCACGGAGCTCGGCTGGAGCCGGTCCATCTGGAGCCACGAGATCGGCTTCCCGCCAGACCCGGATCGCCTCGGCGTTCGGCTCGACTTGAACCACGGCCATTGGATCTCTGGGAGACCTGGCAGCTTCTGCTTCCACTTCCGGAAGGAGGAAGACGGCTGGAGGATCGATCAGCTCCCTGAATTCGGCTCCTGTGATCGCGTCTTCCAACTCGAACGCGACCCGCTGGACCGACGGGTGTGGAGCGTCCGCCGCGATGGGATGGACTCCCCAACCACCGCCGAGCGTGCCGTGCTGCTGGAGGTCGTCGAAGCCGGGACTCTGGTCCCCGATCCGGCCCACTACAGCCGCGGGCGCTTGAAGATGCGCGAAGGCCGGCGCGTCCGTTTCGTCGACGGTCCGGAGCTGACGGCGACCGGCGACGAGCTCCGCGCCTTCCTCGGCGTGGACGCTGCCACAACCCGCTTCGAGCTCCAGCTCCCCGACGACGCTTCCTACCAGGACGTGATCTCCGCCATCGACGTCCTCTTCACCGCCGGCGTCGTCCGCGTCGAGCTCAGGCTCCCGGTCGATTGACCCCTTTCCCATGAAATACAGCCTCCTCCTGATCCTGCTGGTCCTCCCGGTCGCCTGCTCACCGGACCCCCCGACCGGCGATGCTGGAAACGCCGATCCCGTCGCCTGGGCCACGGCTTGGGCGAATTCCCTCGAGGAGGCGGCGGCGGCTCGAGAGGACCTGCCCGCGATGGGAGACGAAGCCGAGCTGTTTCGCCTGGCGCGCCTGGACAGCTTCCTGCGCCGTGAGATCTCACTGGCGAACCGCTACCCGGGGGACGGCGGCGACCTGGCCCAGGTCATCGTCGCCTACCACCGTTCCTTCGAGGAGTCCGATCCGCTCCCCGAACCATGGAGGGACCGCGGACTCGCGGAGCGCGCCCTGCTGCTCCAGCTCCAACAAGGAGACCGCGGTTGGCGCCTCGCCAGTGTGATCACGGCCGGGGACGACCTGGCCGAGTTGGATTCCCTCGGGACCGCCTGGAACGCCGAGCCGACGCCCAGGAGGCTGCCTGCGGAGGTGGTCGAGGTCCGTCTCGAGCGGCGGATACCGGAAGGCGGCCTTCGACTCCGCTGCGGCGAGGACACCGCCGGACCCGGTGAATTCCCTCCCGCGATGGAGGCCGCGATCGCCCGCGGAGCAGAGATCCACATGATCCTCGAACCCGGCCTGGCGCCGGCAGAGCTCGCGGCGGGATGGGTTGCCCTCGACGGCCCGCCCAAGCTCCAGGTTTCTCGCTCGCCCAATGTCCCGGTCTCGCTCCACCGGAACGAAGACGGAACGGTCTGGTCCGCCGTGCGCCTCGTAGTGGTGAAGGACCCGAGGCAGCCGCCGCCCGAGCTCGCGATGACCCTCGATTCCTGGAGTGGTTGGAGGATGCGCCCTTGCCGCGTCACCTGGCTCGACTGGAACGGGATCTCCAAAGCGGACCTGGCTCCCCAGGTCGAGTGCATGTTCCGGGCCGGCGCGCGCTCCTTCCAGCTCTTCACGCCGATCGAGCCGAGCCCGTTCGTCGCTGCCGCTTCGCCGGAGGATCAAATCGCTTGGCTGCTCGACCAGGTCGAGCGTGTCACCCTGGACCACGCCTGGGAGATGGGCAAATGGATCCTCAACCTCGGCACAGAGCGAGAGGACGCCGGGCTCGAGCCAAGCGTGCCATGGACGCCGGACGCCTGGCGCGTTTTTCGGGATGCGGTCCAGCCGCTCCTAGCGGAGGGGGTCGATTGTCTCCCGGTTCCCGCGGCCCGTGAACGATGGTTCTGGCCCCGGGACGGGGGCTTCGATTCCTCGTACATCCTCAGCTACTTGGACAGGTGGACCCGTCTATTCTTCAATCAAGAAACCGGGATCGCGCGCAGGATCCGGACCCATCCGATGGAGACCTGGAAGGGGGAGGAATACATCGGGGTAACGGTCACGATGGAGGGGAGGTGGGATTTTGGGGGGATCGACACGTGCTTCCACCTGCGTCGGACCACCGGCGGCTGGAGGCTCGCTGGCAATCCGGTCTTCGACAACTGCGACGCCTCGTTCACGCTCGAACACGACCTCACCCAGCCAGGCGTCTGGCGCGTGCGGCGCGAGGGCTACGACGCTCCCACGACCGTCGAACGTTTCATGCGGCTCGAGGTCGTCGAAGCCGGGAAGCTGATCCCCGACATGGCCGATGACAGCCGCGGGCACTGGAAGATGTACGAAGGCCGCCGCATCGGCTTGGCCGACGGTCCGGAGCTGACGGCGACCGGCGACGAACTCCGCGCCTTCCTCGGCGAGGAGGCCGCCGCGACCCGCTTCCAGCTCCAGCTCCCGGATGACGCCAGCTACCAAGACGTGATGACCGCCATCGACGTCCTCCTCACCGCCGGCGTCGTCCACCTCGACCTCCGGCTCGCCTCGGACTGAGCCCCATTCCCGTGCAACACACCTTCTCCCTCGCTCTCCTGCTCCCCGGGCTGCTCGCCTGCTCCGGCTGCGGCGACCCGGCGCCGCTCGACCCGGCTCTGTCCGCCGAGCAGGTCGTGGCCCAGGTCCTCGATGACGCCGAGGGGGTGCTGCTCGCGAACCTCGACCAGTTTCGCCAGTACGCGCAGCAGGAGGCCGACGGGGCGTTCAGCCTGATCGACCACATCATGGCCTTCAGCTCCATTTATGAAGACTTCCAGGTCTACGCCGCCCGCGCCAGCGACGACGAATCCGACCGTGAGATGTCGCGGGGGCTGGGTGAGGAGATCCGCGGCGCCTTTGGCTACGGGTTGCTCGGAGACTTGATCCAGGCGGTCCTCCCCGAGGTGAGGAGGATGGAAGCCACGGCCCCCACGGACCTCTGGGAGGTCAAATTGTCGGCCGAAGACGAGGGCGATGACCCCGAGCAGCAGGCCGCCAAGATCGAGGCCCGCCTCCTCCGACCCGGGTCCGGGGAGCTCCTCGCCGGCATCGACTTCGTCATGAGCCGGACTCCCGATGGCTGGAGGGTGAGGCGCACCGACGGAATCTGGTTCGGAGCCCGCCGCTTCGACCTCGAAGGCGTTCACGGCCAGACAGCCTGGCGCGTCCGCCGCGAAGGCGACGACCAGGCGACCTCCTCCACCCTGGAAGTCTCGCTGGCCGTCCTCTCCGCCGGAGACCTCGTCCCCGACATGGCCCACTACAGCCGCGGACAGCTCGACATGTACGTCGGCCGCGAGATCGGCTTTGAAGGCGGCCCCACCCTCCCCGCCGAGCCCGAAGCCATCCGCGCCTGGCTGTTCGACGACCCCGCCTCCATCGACCTGCTGCTCCGCCCCGCCGACGGCTCCACCCTCCAGGACGTCTACCACGCCATCGACGCCCTGTTCGCCGCCGGCGTCACGCACCTCAGCCTGGACACCGCCCTCCGCTGAGGGGACCGGCCGGCCGCTTCCGCTTCACTCTGGGTGAAGCCGTCCGCCGCCGCCCCCGGAGCTCCGCCGGGTCCTAGAATCCACCCCATGCGGATGGCGCACACCATGATCCGGGTCCGCGACCTGGACGCCTCGATCGGCTTCTACTGCGGCTTCCTCGGCCTGAAGGAGGTCCGCCGCGGCACCATCGGCGACGAGGCGACCCTGGTCTTCCTGACCGACGAGCGCGAGGGCTACCACCTGGAGCTGACCTACAACCACGACGGCCGCGACTACCAGCTGGGCTCGCAGTTCGGCCACCTGGCCTTCCACGTCGACGAGCTGGCGCCGGTCGTGGCGGAGATCGAGCGGCGCGGCTGGTGGTTCCGGCGCAGCAAGCCGGAGTCGCGCTCCTCCTACGTCTTCGTCCGCGACCCGGACGGCTACGACGTCGAGATCCTCGAGAAGGTGGGGATCTGAAGGTGGACCCGCGCGTCCTCTTCACGGTCTTCGCCACGGTCTTCATCGCCGAGCTCGGCGACAAGACGCAGCTCGCGACGATGCTGTTCGCCGCCGACCGCCAGGTCAGCCGCTGGACGGTCTTCTTCGGCGCCTCGCTGGCGCTGATCGCCACCTCCGCCCTCGGCGTGCTCGCCGGCGGCCTGCTGACGCGCTACGTCGGCGAGCGGGCGCTCGGCGTCGCCGCCGGCGCCGGCTTCCTGATCATCGGCGCCGTCACGCTGTGGCGCGCGCTCGCTGCCTCCTGACCCGCTCCACCCCATGACCCTCAAGCGCAAGCTCCTGGTCCTGCTCATCGTCGCCTTCGGCGGCATCCAGTTCGTCCCGGTCGAGCGCGGCAACCCCGCGGTCGAGTCCGACTTCGACGGCCCGCCGGCGATCGCTGCGATCCTGCGCAGGTCCTGCTACGACTGCCACTCCAACGAGACCGCCTGGCCGTGGTACTCGTGGGTCGCGCCGATGTCGTGGATGCTCGCCGAGCACGTCGAGGACGGCCGCAAGCGTCTCAACTTCTCCGAATGGGACGAGGACGAGGCCTGGGACAGCATGGAGGAGATCGGCGAGGAGGTCGCCGCCGGCAACATGCCGCTGAAGAACTACCTGCTGCTGCACCGCGACGCCCGGCTGTCCGACGCCGACCGCGAGGCCCTGCTGGCCTGGTCCGGCTACCAGGGGGTCGCCGAGGGCGGCGGCGAGCCGGAAGACGACGGGCACGACCACGATTGACCAGGCCGGGCATCGACCTCGGCGACGGACTGCGCTTCGACCCGCCGCTGCTGCTGGCGCCGATGGAGGGCGTCACCGACCGCAGCTTCCGGGGCCTGATCCTGGACCGCAACCCCGGCGCGGTGGGCGCCACCTGCACCGAATTCATCCGCGTGACGGCGCCGCCGATCCCGGCCCGGCGGCTGGCGCCGGAACTCGACCCGCGGCCGCGGGCCGCCCCGCTCGGCCTGCAGCTCATGGGCAACCGGCCCGACATGATGGCCGCGACCGCGGTCCACGCCGCAGAGGCCGGGGCCGACTACGTCGACCTCAACTTCGGCTGCCCGGCGCCGCGGGTCTACCAGCACTGCGCCGGCTCCGCCCTGCTCGACGACCCGCCGGCGCTGGAGCGGCTGCTGCGGGCGGTGGTCGAGGCCTGCCCGCTGCCGGTGACCGCCAAGATCCGCGCCGGCGGCGAGCACGACGGCGGCCTCGAGGACCTGGCGCGGCGGGTCGAGCAGGCCGGCGCCCGGCTGCTGACGGTCCACGCCCGGCTGCGGGTCGAGCGCTACCAGGACCCGGCCGACTGGCGGCGCGTCGAGCGGGCCGTGGCGGCGGTCTCGATCCCGGTGGTCGGCAACGGCGGCGCCGACAGCCCCCGGAGCATCGAGTCGATGTTCGAGCGCACCGGCTGCGCCGGGGTCATGGTCGGCCGCGGCGCCATGGCCGACCCCTGGATCTTCGGCCGCTGGCGGCGCCCCGGCGGGCCCGCCAGCCGCCCCGAAGTCCTTGCCTGGCTTGGTGATTACGCCGCCAGCATGGAGCGGGGCGGCGCCACCCCGGTGCACGCCGCCGGGCGCCTCAAGCAGATGCTGCGGGCGCTGGACGCCGCCGGCCTGCTGCCGCTCGGCCCGCGGCTCCCGGCCCTGCTCCGGCTGAAGCGGGCGGAGGCGATCCTGGCCGATCTGGAGCCCCGCTGACGCCCGGCAGAGGCGTCTTCCGCGTCGCCGGCCGAAGTCAAGAGGGCAGCATCGGCGGGAAATCAATCCGCGGCGAGGGAGCGCGTGGAACCGGCCCCGCGCGCCACTAGGATGAGTGGCGATGAGCTCCGGCCCGCACATCGCTCTCGCCGCGACCAGCCTGGTCCCCCGCCACCGGGCCCGGGTCGCTGAAGCCTTCGTCTTCAACGCCAGCGCCTGGTCCGCCGCCACCGGAGACGAGCTGGCCTGCGCGCCCAAGATGGACGGCGAGGTCTTCAGCGTGGTGCTGAACCAATCCGCGCACGCCTTCGACCGCTTCGTCGACCTGAGCGAGCGGCTGTGGCCGATGCCGCTGCGGGCGGCGCTGGTCTCGGTCGGGCACCACTCCGGCGAGACCGCGATGCAGCGGGCCCGGAGCAAGGCGGTCGAGACCTTGACCTTGGCCGGCAAGGAGAACGTCCGCTTCCGCGTCCAGCTCTCCGGCCGCGGCGAGCACGAGTGCCGCCTCGCCGAGACCTCGCTGCTGCTGCACGCCGTGATCTCCGAGGGCTGGACCTCCACCCGCCACCAGGCGGTGCGCGCCTACCGCGAGCTCGGCCGCCAGAAGGACGTCGCCGAGAAGCTCGAGGTCACCCAGCAGGCGGTCTCGCAGATGCTGCGCGGCGCCCGCCTGCGCGAGCTGCGCGGAGTCGAGGACTCGCTGCGGTCGTGGTTCGCCGAGCCCACCAAGCCCGGCCTGTGGCCGCTGAAGAACCTGACGCTGGACAACCCCGCCGTCGCCGGGGTCTGATCCGCCTCCCGAGGCGGTTTTTCACAGGTTCCGGGCCCGATCCGGTCGATGGACAGGTCGAGAGATCCATGCTCACCTCGTCCGGAAATATCGCCAACCGGCGCGTCCTCGTGATCGAGGACGCCGCCTCCATCCGGCAGCTCTACCGCGCCATCCTCGCGCCTGAGCTGGAGCAGGAGGAATCCGCGCAAACGCGTGAGGATTGCCCCGTCTCCCGGACCCGCTTCGACCTCCAGCTCGCCTCCCAGGGAGAGGAGGGCTTCGAGCTCGCCCGGACCGCGGTGGAGTCCGGCGAGCCGTTCGCCGTCGCCATCATCGACATGCGCATGCCGCCCGGCTGGGACGGCCTGAAGACCGGGCTCGCCCTGCGCGAGATCGACCCGAACCTGGTCATCGTCATCGCCACCGGCTTCTCGGACCACCCGGTGGACGACCTCCAGGAGGCCTTCGGCCACGACTTCGTGCTGCTGCGCAAGCCCTTCCGGACCGAGGAGCTCTTCCAGCTCGCGCGGGCGATGTGCATCGGCTGGTCGAACGCCCGCGAGCTTCGCGAGCTGACCCGGCGCCTCGACCACACGGTCGCCCAGCGCACCAGCCAGGTGGAGCAGCGCTCGCGCGAGCTGGCGGGTTCGGAGACCCGCTACCGCACCCTGATCGAAGCCGCCTGCGACCCGATCCTGCTGGCCGACTTCGAGACCGGCGAGATCCTGGACGCCAACCGCAAGGCCGGCCAGCTCCTCGGCAGACCGGTCGCGGAGCTCATCGGGATGCACCAGGCCGACCTGCACCCGCCCGGGGAGGAGGACCGCTACCGGGCGCGCTTCCGCGACCTCCGCAGCGCCTCCAACGACCGGCCGGTGGAGTTCGAGGTCTGGCACCGCGCCGGCCACCCGATCCCGGTCGAGGCCAGCTCGACGATCATGGACCTCGAGGGCCGGAAGGTCCGGCTCGGGATCTTCCGCGACCTCCGCTGGCGCAAGGAGGCCGAGTTCCAGCTCGAGCAGCGCGCCCGCCAATTGGACCTGCTGTGCCGGGCCGGCCGCCGGATCAACGCGGTGCTCGACATGCCGGTGATCCTCCACGGCCTGGTCGAGACCGCGGTCGCGCTGACCCGCGCCCGCGCCGGCGCCGCCGGCGTCGTCCGCGGCGACCAGATGGTGTTCTCCAACGCCATGGTCGACGGCGCCTGGCGCCGGATCGACCAGGTGATCGAGGCCGGGGCCGGCATCTCCGGCCTGGCCTGGAAGGTCGGCCTCCCCCTGAGCCGCCGCGACGGCGACCTGGAGCCCTGCGCGACCTGGGCCGCCGAGTGGTCGACCCGCGAGGACCAGATCGTCTCCTGCCCGGTGCTGTCGCGCGACGGCCGGGTCATGGCCTGCTTCGAGCTCCGCCGCCCGCAGGAGGCGGTGCCCTTCGGACGCGAGGAGATCGTCCTGCTCCAGGGGCTGGCGTCGAGCGCCGCGGTCGCCATGGACAACGCCAAGCTGGTCTCGCGGCTCGAGGACTCGGTCGAGGACATGCTGCTGCTGATGGTCTCGGCGGTGCGCGCCTTCGCCCAGACGGTCGAGAAGCGCGACCCCTACACCGCCGGCCACATGCAGCGGGTGGCCCTGCTGTCGGTGGCGATCGGCCAGGAGATGGGCTTCGACCAGGAGCGGATCCGCGGCCTGGAGCTGGGCGCCCTGGTCCACGACCTCGGCAAGATCCAGGTGCCCACGCAGGTCCTCACCCAGCCCGGGCGCCTCGGCCCGGACGAGATGGAGCTGCTCCGGCGCCACCCGCAGACCGGCTTCGACATCCTGAGCGGCGTCGCCTTCCGCTGGCCGGTGGCCGAGATGGTGCTCCAGCACCACGAGCGCTGCGACGGCTCGGGTTACCCCAGCGGCCTGCGCGGCGACCAGGTGCTGCTCGAGTCGCAGATCATCGCCGTCGCCGACGTCGTCGAGGCGATGGCCGCCGCCCGCCCCTACCGGGCGGCGCTCGGGATCGAAGCGGCGCTCGACGAGATCCGCAAGGGCCGCGGCGTCCTCTACGACGAGGAGGTGGTCGACGCCTGCCTCGGGCTGTTCGCGCGCGGCTTCGGCTGGCCCGGCATGGCCGCGGCGGCGACCGGCCAGGAAGCGCCGGCGGATCAGGCCCGGGCGTCGAAGTAGCGCTCGGCGTTGCGGCGGGCGGCGCGCCAGCCCAGCCAGATCACCAGGTCGGCGACCAGCCACCAGGCGCCGCCGAAGATCAGCGTCGAGCTGAAGGCGTCGCCGCCGGCAGCGAGCCGGGCCTCGATCCAGCTCTGGCCGAGCAGCCACAGGCCGTAGCCGCCGGCCATCAGCAGCAGGAGCACCGGGTAGACCATCAGCAGGCCGAGGCCGGTGCGCAGCCGCGGGCCGAGCTCGCCCTCCTCGGCCGGGCGCATCAGGAAGGGCGAGCAGCCGAAGGCGATCATCGGCGCCACCAGCGCGCCGAGGGCCGGCGGCGCCAGCGCCAGGCACAGGAGGTAGGCCGAGACCGGCAGGCCGATCCACCAGCCGAGCAGCGCCGTGACCAGCAGGTAAGGCGCCAGCATCAGCCCGGCGGTGCCGGCCTTGGCCAGCAGGTAGGCGCGGCGGTCGGCCGGCGAGGCGGCGATCAACGGCCACTGCTTCGACTCGCCCTGGAACACCGAGATGGCGAAGCTGGGCAGCAGGAACAGGGTCAGCTTGGCGGTCAGGCCGAGCAGCGCGCCGCCGCCGCGCAGGCCGTCGAACCAGGGGTCGCCGGAGGCCTCGGGCAGCACCAGGTTGAGGAAGCTGCCGGGGCGCTGCTGCATCGCCATCCAGCCGAGCAGGCCGGCCGACAGGCACAGGCCGACGATGCGCGCCGGCTGCTGCGCCAGCGCCAGCCACTCCTTGCGCAGCAGCGAGGCGAACAGCCCGGACGGCCAGCGGCGGCGCGAGCCGCGCGAGCGGGCGCTGGCCGAGCTCACCGCCATCGAGTTCTCGAAGGCGCCGCGGTAGACCGCCGCGGTGGCGGCGCAGGCCAGCCCGACGACGGCGAGGCAGGCGGCGAGCCAGGTCGCCGAGCCGGCGTCGAGGCTGCCGCGGACGACGAAGCGCGCCGGACCGGCCAGCAGGCCGCGCCACAGGTAGCCGGCCTCGAGCCGGTCGAGGACCAGCGAGAAGTCGCCCTGCTCGCCGGCGATCCGCTCGCCGCTCATCACCAGCACGAAGAAGACGATGAAGGCGACGCTGCCGAGGGCGCTGAAGACCAGCTGGCTGAGGCGGCTCGCCGCCCAGCGCATGACCCCGGCGGAGGACAACTGCACCAGCGCCAGAGGCGGAAGCGCACGCAGCAGCATCGCCAGCGGGAGTCGC
>JACNJP010000023.1 GCA_014382465.1 Planctomycetota bacterium | reverse complement strand
TAAAGCAGAGTTGTAAGAGGGCACCTTGTTGGAAATCCAGATGCAACTTGCTTAACCGCCAGGGAATACCTATGCAGGTGACCTCACGCCTGTGTATGTTTTGACTGCTCTAATAATAAGCAAAATCTAAATGCCAGCCGCCTCAGCCTGAAGCCGATGCGGCGCTTCCGCGTGTTCGGCCCCGACTGCTACGTCTCCGCCGACAGCCAGGAGCGCTACGCCCTGCTGGTCCGGAAGGCCGCCCCCCACGGCCCAGGGGCAGGGCGGGCGGGGCCCCCTCCGCCGCGGCCGCCCAGGGGCTTCAGGCGCCTGCCCCCCCCCGAGGAGCGGGCCCTCGCCGACAAGGGGCCCCTGCGCGCCGAGCTCCGGGCCTTCACCGCCGCCGTCCGCTCCGGCGGCCCCGCCCCGGTCACCGGCCAGGACGGCGCCCGCGCCGTAACCCTCGCCCACCGCATCCGCGCCGCCATGACCACCTGGTAGGGGTCAGACATCGATTGTTATTGGAGGTACGACCCCGAAATCCGATATCCGGTGCGCGCTGTCGACTGAATCGAAGATCCTCCTCAGGCGGCGATGGGCGAGGCCAGGCTGCCTGAGGAGGAGAGTGCCCGCCGCCCGGCCGGGCCAGGAAGTCGGGGTCGTACCTCTAATATCAACCGACGTCTGACCCCGCGAGGTACTTGCCGGGGTCCTTGGTGAAGCGGCCGACGCACTTGCGGCAGCAGAAGTGGATGCGGCGGCTCTGGTAGGTCACCCACCACAGCTTGTCCTCGTTGGGCTCCTCCATGACCGGGCACATGCTGCCGGCGGGCTCGAAGACCACCTTGTCCTTGGCCGCCTCGGCGAAGAACTTGCCGGGGTCGGCCTTCATCTTCTGGTCGCAGCCGGGGCAGCAGTAGTAGACCCTCTGGCCCTGGACCACCGAGCTGACCTCTGGGTCGATCTCGCCGCCCAGGACCGGGCAGCGGGTCTGCTGCCTGCGGCCCTCGAGCTGGTCGAAGTAGGTGGCAGGGTCTTTGCTCGCCTTGGCTTCGCACTTTTTGCAGCAGACGCGCAGCTCCTTGTTCATGACCCAGACCGACCGGTAGTCGTCACCGAGCTCCTCGCCGGTGATCGGGCAGGTGGTCTGGACGTTCTCCGCCTTCTGGCCCGCGCGATAGAGGCTGTAGATCGCCGCGTCCGGGAAGGCGTTGAACTCGCCGACGCACTTGGCGCAGCAGAGGCGGACCCTGTGCCCCTCGTAGAGGACCTCGGTCTCGCCGACGGCGCCGGTCAGCTCCTCACCGCTGATCGGGCAGACGGTCTGGAGGACCAGCTCGGACGGCTTCGGCGGCCCCTTGGGCGGGTCGGACTGGGCGGAGAGGGGGGCGGCCAGGGCGGCCGCGGCGAGGAGGAGTAGGGCGGGTCTCATCATTCCTGGATCCGTGGAGGGTTCGGGATGGGAACACCTAGGCCGGAGCGGCCCGGGATTCAAACGAGGGGCGGTGGGCCCCCCTCCCGAGCGCGGTGCCGTTGATGAGTCCCTCATCTGAATGGGCGGGAGCCTCCTCGCCGCCCGCCAAGGGGGCCGCGTGTCCTACCGTGAGGACGCTCCTCGGCGGCAGATCGTCGCCAAGGGAGGGGGAGGCCCAGGTCAGTCGCAGGGGAGAGGCCGTCATCCGTCCCGGCTCAGCCGGGACGGATGACCGCAGGCTCCCTGGAGCATCAGCCCAGATACTTCGCCGGGTCCTTGATGAAGCGGCCGACGCACTTCTTGCAGCAGAAGTGGATCCGCCGGCCCTGGTAGCTGACCCACCAGCTGGGATCCTCGATCGGGTCGCCCATCACCGGGCAGAGCTTGGACGCGCTCTCGAAGACCACGCCCTCGGCGGCCGCCTTGGCGAAGAACTTCCCGGGGTCGGCCTTCATCTTCTTGTCGCAGCCGGGGCAGCAGTAGAAGACCTTCTGGCCCTGGACCACCGAGAACACCTCGGGGTCGATCTCGCCGCCCATCACCGGGCAGTGGGTCTGCGGCTTGCGCCCCTCGAGTTCGTCGAACCAGCTCGCCGGATCCTTGGCGACCTTGGCCGCGCACTTCTTGCAGCAGACGCGCAGCTCCTTGTTCATGGCCCAGACGGAGACGGCGTCGGCGCCGAGATCCTCGCCGGTCACCGGGCAGGTGGTCTGGACGTTCTGCGGCTTCTCGCCGGCCTGGAACATGGCGTAGAGGTAGCCGTCCGGGAACTCGGCGAACTTCTTCTCGCACTTGGCGCAGCAGAGGCGGATCTTCTGGCCCTCGTAGACCACCTCGGTCTCGTCGGGGCCGCCGGTGAGCTTCTCGCCGCTGATCGGGCAGCTGCTCTGGGGCAGGAACGTCGGCGCCGAGGCCGCCTTGGCGGCCGCCGGCTGCTGGTGGCCGGCTTGGGCGCCGTGGTCGTGCTGCGCCGCGAGCGGCGCCGCCAGGAGGACGGCCGTGAGGCCGAGGAGGATGCGGTTCATGGGAATCATGGGTTGGTGGTGGTTTCAGGGATGTCAGCGATCAGGGTGCCCGCGCCGCCGGAATTCCTCCGCCGGGCGCGGCGCTCGTGGATGGCGCAGTACAGGACCGGCACCACGAACATGGTGAGCAGCTCGAAGGTCATGCCGCCGAAGGAGGGGATCGCCATCGGCACCATGACGTCGGCGCCGCGGCCGGTCGAGGTCAGCACCGGCAGCAAGGCCAGGATGGTGGT
>JACNJP010000024.1 GCA_014382465.1 Planctomycetota bacterium | reverse complement strand
GGGGGGGAGGCGCGGGGGAGGGGGGGGGGGGGGGGGCCGCCGGGCGGGGCGGGGCCGCGCGCCCCGCGCGCCCCACGGCAGCGGGCGGGGGGGCGCGCTGGGGCGCGGCGCGGGGCGCAGGCCGAGGGGGGCGGGGTCCCGGGGGTCGCCGGGCGCGGGGAGGGAGAGGGGGGGGGGCGGGGGGCCGGGGCGGGGGCCGGAGCGGCCCAGCCGCTGCCGCAGCGCCGCGACCGAGAACGGCGCGCCGATCTGGGCGATGCTGAGCACGTCGCCGATGTCGATGCCCATCTCCAAGGTCGAGGTGCAGACGGCGCTGAAGGGCAGCTCCGACCGCTTCAGCCGCTCCTCGACCTGCTCGCGCAGCGGCTTCGACAGGCTGCCGTGGTGCGGCAGGAATTCGTTGGGCACGCGGTCGCGCTCGCACAGCAGCCGCAGCCGGTCGGCGTAGAGCTCGACGTCCTTGCGGCTGTTGGCGAAGATCAGGTGGTCGCTGCCGCGCAGCGTGAGGTAGAGGTGGCCGGCGATCTCGTCGACGTGCGGCGGCGCCTCGGCCTCGGACTCCTCGGCGGGCGCCGCCGCGGTCGGCTCCTCGGGCTGCTCGGGTTCGGGCCGATCTGGCTCGCGGGTGCGGTAGCCGCGCAGCTGCAGCAGCAGCTCCTGGCCGCTCTCCTGGGAATCGATGATCTCGACCCCGGCGGCGCCGTTCGGCCGCAGCGCCTCGGCCGCCAGCCCGAGGTCGCCGAGGGTGGCGCTGAGGCCGATGCGCGGCACCCGCCGCCGCAGCAGGAACTCCAGCCGGTGCAGCAATGACTGGAGCTGGCGGCCGCGCTCGCTGCCGAGGAAGGCGTGCAGCTCGTCGACGACGACGTAGCGCAGGCCGCCGAAGAACGCCGCCAGGCGCGGGCCGCGGAGCACGAACAGCGCCTCGAGCGACTCCGGCGTGATCAGGAGCAGGCCGGCGGGATGGTCGAGCAGCCGCCGCTTGCGCCCGGAGTCGACGTCGCCGTGCCAGCGGTGGACCGGCAGGCCGAGGGCGCCGGCGAGGTCCTCCAGGCGGGTGAATTGATCGTTGATGAGCGCCTTGAGCGGCGCCAGGTAGAGCACCGAGACGCCGGCGCCGGCCTCTCCGGGCGACGCCAGCAGCGCCGAGCACACCGGCAGGAAGGCCGCTTCGGTCTTGCCGGCGGCGGTGGCGGCGGCGATCAGGACGTCGCGCCGGCCGTCCAGGATCGGCGGGATGGCGCGCTCCTGGGCGTCGCGCAGCGCGCTCCAGCCGGCGCGGTGCAGCCAGCGCTGGACCTCGGGGTGCAGCCGGGCGAAGGAGCCCGAGGCCGGCTCAGAGCTGGAAGGAGGCAAGGTCGTCGTCCCCTTCGCCGGCGCCGTCCTCGGCGTCCTCGGGCAGCGGCTCGAAGTCGGGGTTGCGGTCGTCGTCGACCCGCAGGTCGCCGACCAGCTCCTGCCAGCTCGTGCCGGGGTTCTGGTCGAGCACCGCCAGGAGCTGGACGAAGCTCTTGATGGTGTTGCGCGGGGTGCGGAAGTAGGCCTCGCCGATGCGCTGGTGGCAGTGGTCCATGAAGGCCTTGAGCCCCTCGTCGGGCAGCAGGTAGCGCTGCTCCTCGCCGCCGGCCTGGACGTGGCGCAGGTTGCGGAGCAGCACGAAGAAGTCCTCCAGGCTCAGGTTGTCGAGCCGCAGCACCGGGCCCGAGTAGTCCACCAGGCCGTCGCCGGCGAAGCGGTTCTCGCTCAGCCGCGACTGCAGCGCCTCGTAGCTGAACAGGCCGCGGCGGGTGTCGGTGAGGAACTCCGGCGTGCCGCCGAGCACGAAGCCGAGCCCCTCGGCGCCGCCCTGCAGGCAGTCGTTGAGGATCCGCAGGATCTGCTCGAAGTTGGTGTTGCGCGCCCTTCCGTTGGTCATCTTGTAGAGATTGACGAGTTCGTCGAGCTCCACCAGCAGGCCGCCGAAGCCGGCCAGGCGCAGGAAGCGGCCCATCAGCTTCAGGCTGTCGTAGACCGTGCCGTCGTCGATGATGGTGCGCACGCCGAGCGCCTTGCGGGCGTCGGTGCGGGTGGCGAACTCGGCCCGCAGCCAGCGCACGGCGTTGGTCTTGAGCTCCTCGTCGCCGCTCTCGTGGCCGCGCCAGTAGCACTCGATGACGCGCGCGAAGTCGTAGCCGCCGACCATCTCGGACAGCGCCTCGAGGCGGCGCTGCAGCACCGCCGCCGGCTCGACGCCTTCCTCGCGGGCCGCCGCCAGCGCCGAGCCGACGAACTTCTCGACCACGCTCGGCAGCGCGCCGCCGTCGGGCTTGCCGCGCGTGGCCATGTTGCGCATCAGCTCGGCGTAGAGCGCCCGCCCGTGGCCGCTGGTGGAGTACAGGCGCCGGTCGGGCGTCAGGTCGGCGCCCACCGTGACCAGCCGGCGCTCGCGGGCGATCGAGCCGACCAGCTGCAGGAAGAAGGTCTTGCCGGAGCCGTAGCTGCCGATGACGAAGCGGATCGCCGAGCCGCCGTCGGCAACCCGCTCGATGTCCTCGAGCAGCGCCTGGACCTCCGGGTGCCGGCCGACCGGGATGTGCTGGTGGCCGCGGCTCGGCACCACCCCGGCCGCGAGGGTGTGGAGGATGGCGTCGCGTGCGCGCGGGCGGATCGGGGCGGCTTCGTGCGTGGCCTGCACGGCGGGGGGAAGGGGGTCTGGGGGGGGGGGGGGACTGCCCCCC
>JACNJP010000025.1 GCA_014382465.1 Planctomycetota bacterium | reverse complement strand
GGGGCGTCGCGCACAACCCTTTTTTTTTTCCCAAGCGGAAGGCCGCGGAGGGGCTCCCGACCTGGCGCGGGCTGCCGGCGGTGCCCTTTCCCCCTCTCTCCCCCACCCCCTCCGCCCGGGGGGGCCGCCCCCCCCGGGCCGGCCCCCCACCACGAGATGCTCTGCGGTTCCCGTCCCCCCCCCCCCCCCTACCCCCACCGCCGTTGGGTGGCCCCACACGGAGGGGATTCGTGGGGAATCTTGCACTGTGGGGCAGTGCGGGGACCCTTAAGCCCCCCCCTGCGACGGGAGGCGGTGGGGGGAGGCCTGCAAGGGCTTCGAAGGGCATGCTTGCTGGCGCCTCGGCGCCGGCTGATGGGCTGGCGCGCAGCGCCAGCCCATCGGTGCGGCAGCCGTGAAGCCAGCAAGCATGCCCTTCGAAGCCCGTCCCTCATGCGTTAACAACCCCAATGCAGTCCGTCTCCATCCTCGGCCTCGGCGTCCAGTTACCCAATCGGGTCATGGAGAACGAGGAGTGGTCGGAGTGGGTGGACACTTCGGACGAGTGGATCCGGGAGCGGACCGGGATCGAGCGGCGGCGGATCTGCGGGCCGGACGAGTCGTCGGCGGATTTGGCGGAGGGGGCGGCGCGTGCGGCCCTGGTGGATGCTGGGGTCGGGATCGGGGAGATCGACGAGATCGTGGTGGCGACGGATACGCCGGAGGCGGACTGTCCGGACACGGCGGCCTTCCTGCAGCACCGGCTGGGGGCGCGCGGGGTGCCGACCTTCGACCTGGCGGGCTCGGGCTGCGCCGGGTTCTTGCAGGCGGTGGACGTGTGCAGGTCGAGGCTTCTGACCGGGAAGAGGAAGGTGCTGGTGGTCGGCGTGGAGGCGATCTCGCGGCAGATGAGCTGGACCTTCCGCGACACCTGCGTGCTGTTCGGCGACGCCGCGGGGGCCTTCGTGCTCGGCCAGCGGGAGGAGGGGCGGCCGGAGCTGCTAGGGATCTCGGTGGGCACCGACGGCAGCCAGAGCGACATCCTCGGCCGGCTGGCGGGCGGCAACCGGATTCCGGCCTCGCCGGAGCTGATGCTGGTGCCGCACTGGAACGCGGTGGTCATGAAGGGCCGGGAGGTCTTCAAGGAGGCGGTCGGCCGCATGACCGAAGCCGCGCACCAGGCGCTGGCGCTGGCGGGGCTCGGGCTCGAGGAGGTCGACCTGTTCGTCCCCCACCAGGCCAACCTGCGCATCATCCAATCGGTCGGCAAGAGCCTCGGGCTGCCGCCGGAGAAGGTTTATGTGAACGTCCAGGAGTACGGCAACACCGGCTCGGCCTCGGTGCCGCTGGCGCTGTGGGAGGCGCGCGAGAAGGGCCTGGTGACGGCCGGCTCCACGGTGCTGATGACCGCCTTCGGCGCCGGCTTCCACTGGGCCGGCGCGGTGGCGCGTTTCTGACCCGGGTTTGCAGGCCGAGGCGGGGCGTCGGGATCGGGCAGGTCGGCAGAGACGGGAGGGCTCACATCGGAATCCATGCCGCGCGGTCGCGTGGCGTTCCTGAATTCCGCTTCATTCTGGCACGCGCCGCGCTCAAGGGAAGGCGCCCTGCCGCGCCCGCCCCCTCAGTCGACCAGCATCCGCTCGACCGGCATGCGCAGCTGGATGGCGTCGTGTTCGGGGATGGTGTAGATCCACGGCAGGCCGGGCACCCAGGCGTAGCGGGTGTCCTCGCCGGCGGGGCGGCCGAGGTAGAGGACCAGCTCGCGGCCGTCGGCGGTCATGGCCCGGTAGGCGTTGGTCGAGAAGCCGTAACGCGGGTCCTTGACCTGCTCCTGGCCGTTCTGGGCGATGACGTCGGCCGGTCCGAGGCCGCAGAGGGTGAAGGCCCAGGAATCGCCGGCGTAGAGCGTGGCGGGCGCCTGCTCGGGGGCGGTCATGAGCCAGCCGTGGTCCTCGAGCTGCTCGGTGGCCGGGTCGTCGTCGGCCGGCGCGCGCTCCAGCTTCCACGACTCGGCCTCCTTGCCGGCGATGTCGCGCCGCTCGAGCTCGACCAGGTTCTCCATCTCCACCGGGAAGAAGCGGCGCGTCAGCCAGCTCAGCGGGTCGGTCGAGGGCGCGCCGAGCTCCTCGACCAGCAGCACCTGGTCGCCGCCGGCCGGCCGGACGTAGAAGTCGAGCCGCAGCGAGGCCAACTGGTTGGGGTCCTGGCTGCGCAGCTTGCCGGCCACCAGGTCGGCGAGCACGCCGCCGCTGGCGTCCATCACCCGCACGCGGGTGCCGGTGGCGTCGTCGACCCCGTAGACGCCGCGCTTGGCCGGGTTGGTGGAGACGGTCTCGCGCGTGTCGAGCTCGGCCAGGGCGGCGAGCAGCTGTCCCAGCCGCCGGGTGTCGGCCGGGTGGTTCAACTTCTCGGCGACGACGTACCCGGGCCCCTCGCGCAGCAGGGTCACCGCCAGCCCGGCCGGGGTCAGGATCTCGACCCGGGCGACCCGGTCGATCTCGCGCCCCAGCCGCGGGAAGAGCTTGACCACCGCAGCCTCGGTCTGGGAGATGGCGTCCCCGCGCCAGGGCTGCTCGAGCGCCAAGGCGAGCCCGAGGGCGAGCAGGAATGCCGCTCCGAGCAGGCGGTTGCGCCCGTTCATTCGGCGGCCTCCCGCGCCGCCGGGCGGGGCGGCCGCCGCGCCCCCCCGCGGGGGGCGGCGGCGGGCGCCCGGGCCCGCCGCCGCCCCCGGGGGGGGGGCGCCGGCCCGCC
>JACNJP010000026.1 GCA_014382465.1 Planctomycetota bacterium | reverse complement strand
TGAGGGCGACTCGATGATCGAGGCCGGCATCCTCGACGGCGACCTGGTGCTGGTCGAGCAGACCGACTCGGCCAAGAAGGGCGACATCGTCGTCGCCCTGGTCGGCGAGGGCGAGGAGATGGAAGCCACCGTCAAGCGCTACCTGCCCGAGCGCGGGCGCATCGTCCTGCGTCCGGCCAACGCGACCCTTTCCGACATCGTCGTGCGCCGAGGCGAGCCCTTCTCGCTCGCCGGCCGCGTCGTAGGAGTGCTGCGGCTGTGGAAATGAACCCTCGTTTGCTCGAGACCGAGCCCTCCGGCAAGGCGGCGCAATTCGTCGTCCACGAGGAGGGCCTGGCAGACACCTTCTTCCTGTCCCTGGTCGCGCCGTCGCCCGCTCCCCATCCCCCGGGCGACGGCGAGGACCTCCGCCACGGCGACCTGCTGGCGATCTCCAGCCGCCAGGACGCCGAACCCGGCGACTTGGTGGTGTGGTGGCTGGGCACGGCGGATTCGCTAGCGCTGGCGCGGCTGGGCAGCGATCTGCGGCTCCATCCCGTGGCCGGCTTCCCGCCGCCCCCGGACGGCGACCGCCCCTTCTCGCTGCCGCCCGGCGCCCAGGCGCGGGTGCGCGGCGTGGTCGTCGGCCGGCTGCGGCAGTCGGGCCGGCGCGCCGGCTGAGCGCGGCGCCGGGCTGCTCCCGAGCTCGCCGTGATCGCGCGCGACCGCTCGGTGTTGCACGTCGATCTCGACGCCTTCTTCGTCGCCGTCGAGCGGGTGCGCGACCCGTCGCTGATCGGCCGCCCGGTGGTCGTCGGCGGCTCGCCGGAGCAGCGCGGGGTGGTCGCGGCGGCCAGCTACGAGGCGCGCGCCTACGGCGTCCACTCGGCCATGCCGATGGCCCAGGCGATGCGGCTGTGCCCCGACCTGGTGCGGGTGCGCGGCGGCCACGGGCTCTACGGCCGGGCCTCGCGGGCGGTCTTCGCGCTGCTCGGCAACTACACGCCGATCGTCGAGAAGGTCTCGGTCGACGAGGCCTACCTGGACCTGAGCGGCACCGCCCTGCTCTACAGCCGCGCCGTCGACGCCGCCGAGCGCATGCGCCGCGAGGTGCGTGAGCGGCTGCGCCTGGACCTGACCATCGGCGTGTCGCGCAACCGCCTGGTGAGCAAGGTGGCCTCGGCCTTCGCCAAGCCGCGCGGGCTGTTCGACGTCCGCCCGGGCCAGGAGGCGCGCTTCCTGGCGCCGCTGCCGGTCAAGGTGCTGCCCGGCATCGGCCCGGTCACGACCCAGCGCCTGCTCGACTTCCGCATCCCGCGGCTCGGCACCCTGGCCGCCACCGAGCGCTGGTTCCTCGAGGAGGTCTTCGGCAGCTACGGCCCGGCCATGCAGCGGCGCGCCCGCGGCGAGGACGACACCCCGGTGCGGCCGCCGTGGGAGCGCCACGAGGCCAAGACCATCGGCCACGAGGAGACCTTCCCGCGCGACACCGAGGACCACGGCTTCCTGCGCGCCAAGCTGCAGGAGCTGCTGGCCGACGCCGCGCGGCGGTTGCGCGCCCAGGGGTTGTTGGCGCGCAAGATCACGGTGCGGCTGCGCTACGCCGACTTCGTCGCCGAGACCCGCGACCTCACACTGCCGGTGGCCACCGACCACGACGGCGAGCTGCTCGAGCCGGCGCTCGAGCTGCTCCACCGCATGGCCACCCGCCGCACCCTGGTGCGGCTGCTCGGCGTGCGCCTCGGCGGCCTGTCGCGCGGCTACTGGCAGGGCTCCCTGCTCGACGAGGGCCGCGCCCGCGAGCGGCGGCTGGTGGCGGCCCTCGACGGCATCCGCGACCGCCACGGCGGCGGCGCGGTGCGGGTGGGGGAGGCGGTGTGGCTGGGCCGTGGGCGCTGGACGGGCCCGGTCGGCGGCCCGACCATGCCGACCTGATGAACCTGCCTCCGTTCCGAGACCCCCGCCTCGCCGCGCCCAGGGTGGAGTGAGCGCCGCCACCTTGACGGTCCTGATCCTCGCGCTGTTGGCGATGGTCGCTGGCGCAGAGTTGCTGGTGCGCGGGGCCGCCGGCCTGGCTCGGCGACTCGGCCTGTCCTCGCTGTTCGTCGGCATGACGGTGGTCGGCTTCGGCACCTCAGCCCCGGAACTGGCGAGTTCGCTGGCTGCGGCGGCGCGGGGACAGGACGGCATAGCCCTCGGCAACGTGGTCGGATCGAACCTGTTCAACGTCCTGGTGGTGCTTGGCGCGGCGTCGCTGGCGCGCCCGATCGCGGCGCGGCTGGCGCTGCTGCGGACCGAGCTCCGGATCGCGCTGCTGGCATCCCTCGCGCCCTACCTAGCGCTGGCAGGCGGCGGGGTGATCGGCCGCGGCGCCGGCGTCCTGCTTCTGGCCGGCCTGGGACTCAGCCTGTGGCGCGGCCTGCGCGCCGGGCGTGCGGAGGCGGCGGCCGCCGGACCGGTGGAGCTGCCGCGCGGGCCGCGCGCGGTTGCGCTCGAGCTCCTGTTCGCCGCCGCCGGCTTGGCGCTGCTGGTCGGCGGGGCTGTCCCCTTCGTCGGCGCCGCCGCCGAGCTGGCGCGGGTCGCCGGATTGTCCGAGCTGGCGATCGGCTTGACGGTGGTCGCCGTCGGGAGCTCGATGCCCGTGCTGGGGGCGACCGTGGGCGCCGCACGCCTCGGCGAGAGCGAGCGGGCGCTCGGCAACGTCATCGGCCCGCACAGTTGCGAACTTTTCGGGCACCCCGGCGGCTCTTGGGCGCCTCCC
>JACNJP010000027.1 GCA_014382465.1 Planctomycetota bacterium | reverse complement strand
CCCCGCTCGCCACCTACCCCGAGTTCGTGGTCCTGGACGAGCCCTTCTCGGGGCTCGACCCGGTCAACCAGGAGGTCATGGAGGAGGTCATCCGCGACATGAGCGCGGCCGGCGCCACGATCCTGTTCTCGACCCACGTCATGTCGCACGCCGAGCGCATCTGCGACCGCATCCTGCTGATCGCCAAGGGCCGGAAGATCTTCGACGGCACCATCGCCGAGGCCAAGGCGGTCATGCCGCGGCGGGTGCTGGTGGAGGGCGGCGCCGAGCTGGCCACCCTCGGCCAGCTGGAGGCCGTCAGCTCGGCGCGCCAGCCTGACCCAGAGGCTCCGGACCTGTGGGAATTCAAGCTCCGCGACGGCCACGACCCGCAGGACCTGCTGCAGGCCTGCTTCGAGCGCCAGATCCGCCTGCGGCGCTTCGACCGCCGCGACCCCGACCTGCACGAGGTCTTCGTCCACCTCGTCGGCCCCGAGGCCAAGGAGGCGACCCACCGATGAAATACGCCTTCCTCATCGCCCTGCGCGAGTACGCCGAGAACGCCAAGACCAAGGGCTTCTGGATTGGCATCCTGCTGTTCCCGGTCCTCATCATGATCGGGATCAGCCTGCCGCGCTTCCTCGAGGAGCATGCCACCCCGACCCGCTTCTTCATGGTCGTGGACCAGTCCGGCGAGGCTTCGGAGATCATTCGCGAGGCCACCGACCGCCACCAGGAGCGTCGCATCTACGACGCCTGTATCGCCTACAGCGCCAAGCACCCGAGCCAGAAGGTCAAGGACCTGGCCAAGGCGGCGTCGGAGGCGGCGAAGGAGGGCGCGGCTGACGACCTGGTGGGCAAGCTGCCCGGCGACATGGCCGAACTCCAGGACCGCATGGAGGCGTGGAAGGAGGAAGGCTTCCAGGCCTTCCGCCAAGTCGGCGGTCATGAGGCCTTCCTGGCGATCGCGGAGGGCCAGGGTTTCCTGGCCGAGGACCGGCCTCCCTTCGAGCTCCCCAACCGCAAGTTCGTCCAGCTCGACCCCGCCGGACAGCTCGACGTCGGCGCGCCGGGCGAGGAGCTCTCGGCGGAGATCAAGCGGCGCATGCTGGTCGACGACGGCGGCTTCGAGTTCGAGGGCAAGCCGCAGGAGCTGTTCGCCGCGGTCCTCATCCCGGCGGATATCTTCGCCGGCCCCTCGGGGCAGAAGGTTGAGTTCTGGACCAAGAACCTGGCCGACGACGACCTGCGCAGCCTGGTCGGCCGGGCGCTGAACTCGGAATTGCGGGAGCGCGGCTTCGCCGCCGCCGGCGTCGACCCGGCCGAGATCCTGCGGATCCAGAGCCTGGAGGTCGACCTCAAGGCCAAGGACCCGAACAAGAAGGCCGGGGAGGAGGAGGCCGACACGGGCGACTTCGTGCGCCAGTGGGCACCCGCCGGCTTCGTCTACCTGCTGTGGATCGCGCTGATGTCCGTGGTCACCATGCTGCTCAACAACACGGTCGAGGAGAAGTCGAACCGCATCGTCGAGGTCCTGCTGTCTTCGGTCACGCCTGGCGAGCTGATGACCGGCAAGCTGTTCGGCATCGCCGCGGTCGGTCTGACGATGCTGCTGGCGTGGCTCGTCGCCCTGGTGGGGATCCTCACCTGGCGGGCCGGGCCGGAGGCGGAGGTGGCCAACCTGCTGCTCGAAGTGATCAAGGACAGCGGCCTGATCGTGCCCTTCCTCGGCTACTTCGTGGCGGCCTACCTGCTCTACGCCGGCATCTTCCTGGCCATCGGCAGCGTCTGCAACACGGTCAAGGAGGCCCAGAACTTCATGAGCCCGGTGATGATCGTCATGATCGTTCCGCTGCTCACCATGATGTTCATCCCCAAGGATCCGAACGGCACGCTCGCCACCGTCCTGTCGTGGGTGCCCCTCTATACCCCCTTCATCATGATGAACCGCTGGGGCTCAGCCGATTTGCCGATGTTCGACCTCATCGGCACCAGCATCGTGCTGGCGGTCTCCGTGGTCATCATGATCTGGCTCACCGGCAAGATCTTCCGGACCGCGATCCTGCGCACCGGCCAGCCGCCCAAGCTGCTGGAGATGCTGCGCTGGGTCAAGTCGAAGGACTGAGCCCGCGGCGGCGAACGGACGCGGCGGACGGCCCCAGGGCCGCCCGCCGCGCGTCGCTTCGGCCGAGGCTCAGAAGCTGATGCCGAGGCCGATCCAGCCCGACCAGCCGGCGAGCTCGTACTCGATGTCGGTCCCAGCGACCGTGATCTCCGGGTGGAGCAGGCTGGTGTCGTAACGCAGGCCGGCCTCGACCAGCGCGCTCTGGGCGAAGTAGAAGGCCGCGCCGCCGCCGACCCCGAGGCCGGCGTAGCCGCCGCTGTCGACGCCGCCGGTGAATTCGAGGGCGTCGCCGTAGTAGAAGCCGCCCTGGACGAAGGGCTGCAGCGGCTGGTCCGGCAGGAAGTAGTAGCGGCCGCCGAGGTGGAGCTCGTTGCCGTCCGCCGAAGCCGGCCCCTTCATGTCGTACTCGCGGAATTTCAGCTCGGCGAAGAAGGAGGCGCTCGGGCTGGTGAAGGCCTCGACGCGCAGGCCGATGTCGCTGAGGCCGGTCGAGACGTCGGTACCGGCGACCGAGGTCTCATAGTCGTCGAAGACGGTGCCGGTGACGGCCAGGCTGTAGCCGCCGTGGATCGAGGTGGACTGGGTGGCGCAGGAAATGCCGAGCAGGCTCAGGCCGAGCACGGCGGGGAGGGAGGG
>JACNJP010000287.1 GCA_014382465.1 Planctomycetota bacterium | reverse complement strand
CTTCGGCGCCGGCGCCTTCCGCGCCACGCCGCGCCAGGCCGACCTGATGATCGTGGCCGGCACCGTCAACTTCAAGATGGGGGAGCGGGTCAAGCGCCTCTACGACCAGATGCCGGGGCCCAAGTACGTGATCGCCCTGGGCGCCTGCGCCACCGGCGGCGGCCCGTACCACAATTACGGCTACACCGTGATGAAGGGAGTGGACCGGATCATCCCGGTCGACGTCTTCGTGGCCGGCTGCCCGCCGCGCCCCGAGGCGCTGCTCGACGGCCTGATGCTGCTGCAGGACAAGATCCGGCGGCAGAAAGTCCTGCGGCAGGAGGAATTCCCGCCCATCCCGGCCGCCCCGGTGGAGGCCTGAGCCGTGCTGGAACCGCGCCGAGACACCGCCTGGGGCCCGATGGAGGTCCTGTTCGAGGCCGCCCGCGACGCCGCCGCCGCGCTGCAGGCCGCCGGCTTCGAGGTCGAGCTGCACCAGCCCAACCTGCCGGTCTACGCCCCCGAGGGCGAGTCCAAGCGCCTGGCCAAGAAGCACAAGGAGGAGGACCCCGTGCACGAGTGGCGCGGCGACCCGTACCTGGCGCTGAAGGACCGGAGCCGCCTGCTCGAGCTGTGCCGCTTCCTGCGCGACGAGCTGGGCTACGAGGTGCTGATGGACGCCACCGCGGTCGACTTCGACGCCGAGGACGAGCACCTGTGGGGGGTCTACCAGTTCCTGTCGGTCGGCCGGAAGCGCCGCCTGAGCCTCAAGACCTTCATCCCGAAGGCCGACTGCCGCGTCGACTCGGTCACCGCGGTCTACCCGGCGGCCGACTGGCACGAGCGCGAGGCGAGCGAGATGTTCGGCGTCGAGTACCTCGGTCACCCCGACCCGCGCCACATCCTGCTGCCGGACGACTGGGTCGGCCACCCGCTGCGCAAGGACTACCAGTACCCCGACGAGTACCACGGAATCTCCTGCAAGTGATGGCCAACTCCACCAAGGACCCTGCCCTGCGCGCGGGCGAACGCCTGGTCGAGCTCGACGTCCGCACCCAGGACGTCGAGATCAACATGGGGCCGCAGCACCCCGCCACCCACGGCGTGCTGCGGGTGCTGCTGCGGGCCGACGGCGAGATCCTCACCGGCGCCCAGTCGCACCTCGGCTACCTGCACCGCTGCGCCGAGAAGATCGGCGAGAAGGTCGACTGGCTGCAGTACCTGCCGTACACCGACCGCTACGACTACCTGTCGGCGATGAACAACAACCTCGCCTACAGCCTGGCGGTCGAGAAGCTGCTGGGGGTCGAGGCGCCGGAGCGGGCGCAGTTCATCCGCGTGATCCTGGCCGAGCTCAACCGCATCGCCAGCCACCTGGTGGCGGTCGGCACCTACGGCATGGACATCGGCGCCTTCACGCCCTTCTTCTACGCCCTGCGCGAGCGCGAGCTGCTGCTCGACATCTTCGAGAAGATCTGCGGCGCGCGGCTGACCTACTCCTACATCCGGCCGGGCGGGCTGATGAACGACGCCCCCGCGGGCTGGCTCGAGCAGGTGAAGGCCTTCACCGAGCTGTTCGACAAGAAGTGGGGCGAGTACTGGGACCTCCTGGTCGACAGCAAGATCTTCGTCGAGCGGACCGCCAACGTCGGCGTGGTCTCCGAGGAGCTGGCGCTGGCCTGGGGCTGCAGCGGGCCGATGCTGCGCGGCTCCGGGGTCGACTGGGACCTGCGGCGGGACGCGCCGCACCTGGTCTACGACCGCCTCGACTTCGAGGTCATCGTCGGCCGGGGCTACCGCGGCACCGTCGGCGACTGCTTCGACCGCAACTACGTGCGCATGTACGAGATGGTCCAGTCCAACCGCATGATCCGGCAGTGCCTCGAGCAGATCGAGGACGGCGAGGTCCAGCACCCGGACGTCGGCCTGTTGCTGCGGCCGGCCCCCGGCGAGGCCTACGTCGGCATCGAGAACCCGCGCGGCGAGCTGGGCCACTACCTGGTGAGCGACGGCAGCAAGATCGCCCGGCGCCTGCGGGTGCGCGGGCCGAGCTTCTGCAACCTGGCGGTGGCCGAGCACCTGCTGCCCGGCTGCATGCTGGCCGACGCCGCGGCCATCATCGGCTCGGTGGACATCGTCATCGGGGAGACCGACCGGTGAGCGCCGCGCTCCCCCCGGCCGCCGCCGCGCCGCAGGGCAACGGCCTGACCGAGCTGCTCGGCGGCCTGCTGCCCGACGGCCTGCCCTTCTGGGCCCTGGCGCTGACCGGCGCGGTGGTCAGCTTCGCGATCATCTTCGCCTTCATCGCCGTGCTGGCGATGTTCGCCACCTGGCTCGAGCGCAAGGTCGCCGGCCACATCCAGGTGCGCTACGGCCCGATGCGCACCGGGGCCTGGCACGGCTGGGCGCAGGCCCTCGCCGACGGCGTCAAGCTGCTGATCAAGGAGGACCTGGTGCTGACCTCGGCGGACAAGCCGCTGTTCAAGCTGGCGCCGATGGTGGTGCTGAGCACCGCCCTGGCGGCCTTCGTGGCCCTGCCCTTCGGGCCGAACGCGATCGTCGCCGACCTCGACCTCGGCATCTACTTCATCATCGCGATCTCGTCGATCACCACCTTCGGGGTGATCATGGCCGGCTGGGGCTCGAACAACAAGTGGAGCCTCTACGGCGCCATGCGCGAGGCCGCCCAGGTGGCCAGCTACGAGATCCCGCTCGGCCTGTCGCTGATGATGCCGGTGATGTACTTCGGCAGCCTGTCGTTGAACCACGCCGGCGCCATGCAGTCCGGCTGGTACGGGATGCACTGGTACGTCTTCAGCGACGCCTTCTGGATCGCCATCCCGTCCTTCGCGCTGTTCTTCACCGCCGCCCTGGCGGAGACCAAGCGCGCGCCCTTCGACCTGCCGGAGTCGGAGTCGGAGCTGGTCGCCGGCTTCCACACCGAGTACTCGGGCATCCGCTTCGCCTTCTTCTTCATGGAGGAGTACGCGGCGATGTACCTGATGTCCGCCGTCGGGACCGCGCTGTGGTTCGGCGCCTGGAACTTCCCGGGCCTGTCCCTGCTCGAGGGGACGGTGCTCCACGCGCCGCTCGCCGTGGCGGCTTTCGTGACCAAGTCCTTGCTCCTGGTGTTCGTGATGATGTGGGTCCGCTGGACGGTCCCGCGGATCCGCATCGACCAGGTCATGGCCCTGGGCTACAAGTACCTCACTCCCCTGTGCCTGCTGATGATCCTCCTCGCCGCCTCGTGGGAGTGGGTCAAGGCCATCGCCTTCGGAGCGTAGACCGACATGGCCACCCTCCAGGAACCCGCCGCCCCGGCCAGCGACCGCAGCTACTGGGGCAACGTCTGGCACGCCGTCAAGTCGACCGCGGTCGGCATGGGCATCACCTTCCGCTACCTGTGGACCAAGCCCTTCACGACCCAGTACCCGGACGAACGGCTGCCGGTCGACGGGCGCTACCGCGGCATCCACTACCTCGAGCAGGACCTGTGCATCTACTGCCAGGCCTGCGCCAAGGCCTGCCCGGTCGACTGCATCGACATGGGCGCCCAGCGGCACGGCAAGGAGCTGGAGTGGGAATTCTTCAGCATCGACTATCAGAAGTGCATGTTCTGCGAGCTGTGCGTGTATCCGTGCCCGAAGGACTGCATCCACATGGGCGAGCAGTACTCGCTGGTCACCGAGGACAAGTCCGACTTCCTGCTCGAGCTGACCAGCTGGCAGGGGCTGACCGAGGAGCAGAAGCTGCGGATCGCCGAGGCCGAGGCCGCCAAGGCGGCCAAGAAGGCCGCCGCCGCCAAGGCCAAGGCCGCCAAGGAGGCCGCTGAGGCCGCGGCCGAGCCGGCCGAGCCTGAGGAGGGCAAGGAGTGATGGCCGAGACCGTCAGCTTCTTCTTCTTCGCCGCGATCACGATCGGCTGCGCGCTGCTGGCGCTGCTGCACCGCAACGTCGTCAACAGCGCCTTCTCGCTGCTCGGCACGCTGCTCGGCCTGGCCGGCTTCTACGTCATGCTCGGGGCCGACTTCCTGGCCATGACCCAGGTGCTGATCTACGCCGGCGGCATCCTGGTGCTGATCATCTTCGGCCTGATGCTGACCCAGCCCGACACCAACGAGCGCCGCATGGGCCGGATCCTGGCCGCGGTGGCGGTGGTCGGCACCGGCGCGCTGGCCTTCTGGGAGAAGATCGGCGTCGCCACCTGGAACGCGGTCGAGGTCGCGGAGCTCGGCGAGCCCGGCGGCACGGTGCGCGAGATCGGGCTCGAGTTCCTGCGCCGCGACTCCTGGCTGCTGCCGTTCGAGTTCGCCTCGATCGTGCTGCTCGCCGGCCTGGTCGGCTCGGTCTACATCGCCCGCCGCCGCTTCCGCGAGGAGGAGCTCTGATGGGTCTCTCGGCCTACCTGACCGTCGGCGCGCTGCTGTTCCTGATCGGCCTGGTGATGGTCGCGGCCCGCCGCAACCTGATCTACGTGCTGATGGGGCTCGAGCTGATCCTCAACGCCGCCAACCTCAACCTGGTGGCCTTCAACCGCTTCCGCCCGGGCGGCATGGAGGGGCACCTGGACGGCCAGATCGGCGCCATCTTCGTCATCATCCTGGCCGCCGCCGAGGCCGCGATCGCGCTGGCGATCGTGCTCAACGTCCACTCCCTGTTCGAGACGATCCGCCCCGACGACATCGACGCGATGAAGGACTGATGCTCGCCCTCGCCCTCCAGCACGGCGCCGAAGCCGCCGGACACGCCGCCGTCGCCGGCGCTTCGGCCGCCGAGGTCTTCGGCCCCTCCACCGCCGCCTGGCTGCTGGCGGTGCCGCTGCTGCCGCTGGCCGCCTGGGTGCTGCAGGTGTGCTTCGGCCGCTTCCTGCCGCGCCAGGGCGACTGGCTGCCGACCGGCGCCCTGGCCGCCGCCGCGGTCATCGCCATCTGGCACTTCGTCAAGGTGCTGTCGGTCGGCGACCCGGACTTCGCCCTCGCCGAGGCGATCGACCTGCCGCGCTGGAAGTTCTTCTTCAGCGACCCGGGGCTGACCGAGGGGCTGGCCGGCTTCACCGCCGGCATCCTCTACGACAACGTCTCGGCGGCGATCCTGGCGATGGTGGCCCTGGTCAGCTTCCTGATCCACCTGTTCTCCACCGGCTACATGCAGGGGGACAGCCGCTACAACCTGTTCTTCAGCAACCTGGCGCTGTTCAGCTTCGCCATGCTGGCGCTGGTCATCAGCGACAACTTGCTGTTCTTCTTCGTCTTCTGGGAGATCATGGGCCTGTGCTCCTACCTCCTGATCGGCCACCTCGCGGCCGACAAGGAGAAGCCGAAGATGAGCGCGGCGTGGGCCTCGATGAAGGCCTTCATGACCACCCGCATCGGCGACATCTGCCTTTTCATCGGCATGATGATGATGTTCCAGGCCTTCGGCACGCTGAGCTTCTCCGAGCTCTACCAGGCGGTCGAGAGCCACGTGGCGGGCAATGGCGGCGAGTGGAGCCCGTGGCTCACCGGCGCCGGCGTCATGATGTTCCTGGGGGCGGTCGGCAAGTCGGCGCAGTTCCCGCTGCACGTGTGGCTGCCGGACGCGATGGAGGGTCCGACCCCGGTCAGCGCCATGATCCACGCCGCCACCATGGTGTCGGCCGGCGTCTACCTGACCGCGCGCCTCTACCTGATGCTGTCGCCGACGGCCCAGCTCATCGTGGCGATCGTCGGCGGCTTCACCGCCATCTTCGCAGCGACGATCGGCATCACCCAGTACGACATCAAGAAGGTGCTGGCGTGGTCGACCATCTCGCAGCTCGGTTACATGATCTGCGCCATCGGCGCCGGCGGCGTCGCCGCGGGCCTGTTCCACCTGCTGACGCACGCCTTCTTCAAGGCCTGCCTGTTCCTCGGCTCCGGCTCGGTGATCCACGGCTGCCACCACGAGCAGGACATGCGCCAGATGGGCGGGCTGCGCAAGAAGATGCCGCTCACCTATCTCTCGATGCTCGTCAGCACGCTGGCGATCTCCGGGGTGCCGCTGTTCGCCGGCTACTACTCCAAGGACACCATCATCGCCAAGACCCTGGAGCGGAGCATGGCCGAGGGCAGCCTGGTCTGGAGCCTGCCCTTCTACCTGCTGGTGGCGGCGGCCGCGATCACCGCCTTCTACATGTTCCGGCTGATCTTCATGACCTTCCACGGCAAGCCGCGGGCCCACTGCAGCGAGCACGCCCACGAGTCGCCGTGGAACATGACCCTGCCGCTGCTGGTGCTCGGCGCCTTCGCCGTGCTCGGCGGCAAGGTGTGGCTGCTCGACCCGCTGCACGCCGTCAGCGGCGGCCAGGAGCCCTGGTTCCTGCGGCTGGTCCACGACCCGCACCAGTTCGTCGACCACGCCGGCGCCCACCACGCCCACGTCACCGCCATGAGCGCCTCGCTGGCCGCGGCCGCCGCCGGCATCCTGTTCGCCTGCCTCTTCTACCTGTGGAAGCGGCTCGACCCGGCCAGGGTCGCCGCCGCCTTCGGCGGGGTCTACCGCCTGGTCTACGACAAGTACCGCTTCGACGAGCTCTACCTCGCCACCGCGGTGCGCGGCACCATGATCCTCTCCGCCTTCGCGGCGTGGGTCGACAAGACCTTCGTCGACGGGGTGGTCAACAACGTCGGCCGCGTCATGCGCGGGCTGGGCGACGCCAGCGCCGCGACCGACCTCCACGTCGTCGACGGGGCGGTCAACTTCGTCGGCGAGGCCACCGTCGCCGCCGGACAGACGGTCCGTCGCTTCCAAACCGGGCGGATCCAGCAGTACGCCTACTTCACCTTCGCCGGCGCCGTGGTGCTCGCGGCGGTGGTCCTGTTCCGGGTCATCTGACCGGGCTGCTGACAGCACATCGACTGAACCATGCTGCTTGATCACCTGCTCAGCCTCATCACCTTCCTGCCGATCGCGGGGATGGTCCTGATCCTGCTGCTCCCGAAGGGCCAGCTCAACGCGATCCGGTGGGTGGCCGCCGGCGCCTCCGGCCTGGCGCTCGCGCTCTGCTGCTACCTGTGGGTCGGCCCCTTCGACCCCGGCGTCGGCGGCATCCAGCTGCGCGAGAGCTTCGAGTGGATCCCCGCCTTCCACATCAATTACACCCTGGGGGTGGACGGGCTCAGCCTGCCGCTGCTGTTCCTGTCGGCGCTGATCCACTTCATCGCGGTGTTCGCCTCCTGGAACATCACCAAGCAGGCCAAGGGCTACTTCGCGCTCCTGATGCTGCTCGAGGTGGGGGTCAACGGCGTGTTCCTGGCGATGGACTTCTTCCTGTTCTACGTGTTCTGGGAGATCATGCTGCTGCCGATGTACTTCCTCATCGGCATCTGGGGCGGCAAGCGGCGCGAGTACGCGGCGATCAAGTTCTTCCTGTTCACGCTGGCCGGCTCGGTGCTGATGCTGGTGGCGATGGTCGCCATCTGGCTCAAGTCCGGCGGGCTCGAGAACGGCACCTTCGACATCCTCACGCTGCAGGCGATGGCGCCGGCCTGGGGGGCGGACGGCACGCTGTTCCTCGGCATGAAGTTCACCACCTGGATCTTCTGGTTCCTGTTCATCGGCTTCGCCATCAAGATCCCGGTGTTCCCGTTCCACACCTGGCTCCCCGACGCCCACGTCGAGGCGCCGACGCCGATCTCGGTGATCCTGGCCGGCATCCTGCTCAAGCTGGGCGCCTACGGCATGCTGCGGATCAACTTCCCGCTGGCGCCGGACGCCTTCCAGCAATTCGCCTACGCCATCGCGGTCCTGGGGGCGATCAACATCGTCTACGGCGCCTACGTCGCCATGGGGCAGACCGACTTCAAGCGCATGGTGGCCTACAGCTCGGTCAGCCACATGGGCTACTTCCTGCTCGGCGCGGCCGCCTGGACCTTCACCGGCCTCAACGGCGCCACCCTGCAGCTGTTCACCCACGGCACCAGCTCGGCGATGCTGTTCCTCATCGTCGGCGTGGTCTACGACCGGGCCCACCACCGCGACCTCAACGACTTCGGCGGCCTCGGCAAGCGCATGCCCTACTACATGGGCCTGAGCATCATCGGCATGTTCGCCGCGCTCGGCCTGCCGGGGCTCAGCGGCTTCATCTCCGAGGCCATGACCTTGATGGGCTCCTACGAGGTCTACCCGGTGCTGGTGATCATCAGCACGCTGGGCATCCTGATGACCGCGGCCTTCCTGCTCTACGCCATCCAGCGCATCTTCCTCGGGAAGCTGCCGGAGAAGTACGAGAACATGCCCGACATCAGCGGCCGCGAGGCCTTCTGCATGGTCCCCTTCGCGGTGCTGTGCATCCTGGTCGGCATCCTGCCCCACCTGGTCCTCGACAAGATGGGCGCCACCATGGAGCTGATCCGCGAGCAGCTCGCCGTCACCATCGGCGGTTGATGGAACCATGCCCGACGCCCTCTCCTACCTGGACGCGCTGAAGTACATCCTGCCCGAGGTGGCGGTGACCGTCGGGCTGTGCGCGGTCCTGATCTGGGACCTGCTCCCGGGCAGGAAGCGCAGCCAGGAAGGCGCCTGGCTCAGCCTGGGCTTCCTGGCGCTGGCGGCGCTGCTGCTGATCCAGCGGCTCGACTGGCGCGAGGCCACGGTCTTCGGCATGGTCCGCGTCGACCCGCTGGCGACCGTCTTCAAGCTGTTCATCACCAGCGCGGTCGGCTTCGTGCTGGCCTTCGATCTGGCCGACCGCCGCCAGACCGGAGAGGGCAAGGGCGAGACCTACTTCCTGCTGCTGACCGCCACCCTGGGCAGCTACTTCCTGGTCGGGACCAACAACCTGATCCTGCTCTACCTCGGCCTCGAGACCCTCGGGCTGTCGAGCTACGCCCTGGCCGGCATCCACAAGCGCGACCGCTTCGGCGCCGAGGCGGCCCTCAAGTACGTGGTCTACGGCGCCCTGGCCTCGGGCATCCTGCTCTACGGCGTGTCGCTGCTCTACGGCATGTGCGGCAGCTTCGAGATGCACGAGATGGCGCGCTACCTGGTGGTCGCCGCCGACGAGGGCCGCTCGGCCCAGCTGCTGCTGCCGACGCTGCTGGTGATGGTCGGCTTCGGCTTCAAGCTGAGCCTGTTCCCGTTCCAGTGGTGGGCGCCCGACGTCTACCAGGGCGTCTCGACGCCGGTCGCCGCCTTCCTGGCGGTGGGCTCCAAGGGCGTGGCGCTGGCGGCGCTGGTGCGCTTCATCGCCGTCACCTACAGCGGCCTGCTGCGCTTCGGCGAGGGCACCCTGGGCGCCGAGACCGCCTTCACCGGCGACCTGGTGCTGCTGCTGTCGCTGATGGCCGGCGCCACCATGCTGTTCGGCAACCTGGCGGCGCTGCGCCAGACCAACCTCAAGCGGCTGCTGGCCTACAGCTCGATCGGCCACGCCGGCTACATCCTCATGGGGGTGGCGGCGCTCACCGAGCAGGGCTTCCAGTCGGCGGTCGCCTACACCTTCGTCTACTACATGATGACGCTGGGCGCCTTCGGCATGGTGCTCTACTTCGCCAACCAGAGCGGCTCGGAGGACATCTCCGGCCTGCGCGGCCTGGGCCTCAAGCACCCGCTGGCCGGCGTGGCGACGGTCGTCTTCCTGGCGGGCCTGACCGGCCTGCCGCCGACCGCCGGCTTCTTCGGCAAGTGGTACCTGATGACCGCCGCCTGGAGCGGCGGCCTGCGCTGGCTGGCGCTGCTCACGGCGCTGATGTCGGTGGTGTCGCTGTTCTACTACTTCCGCATCGCCAAGGCCCTGTTCCTTACGGACGCCGGGGAAGCCGCCCCGGCCGGCCGCCGCAACCCGGTGCTCGGCGGGCTCCTGGCGCTGCTGGCCGCCGGCAGCCTGTTCTTCCTCTACTTCGAGCCGCTGCTCGACGCCGCCGTCTTCAGCGTCGGCTCGCTGATCCGCTGGTAGGGCGGTTTTCTCGCAGCGCTGGCGAGGGGATTCGGCCCGCGGCCGCGCGGACTGGGGAGGGGGAGGCCCCGTCCCCACCCGCAGCCATGAGAACCCCGCTCCCGATCCTCTGCTCGCTCTTGCTGGCCGCCGGCGGGCTCGCCGCGCCGGCGGGCGCCCAGGCTACCCAGAGCTGGTGGACCACCTACAACGGCCCGCCCGGCGACCAGAACGACTCCTCCGACCTGGCCGGCTTCGACCCCTCCGGCAACCCGATCTCGGTCGGCTTCTCGCTGGGTTTCAGCGGTGCCCTGGTGACCTCGGACATCGTCGTGCTCAAGCATGACCCCGCCGGCAACCTGCTGTGGCAGGCGCGATGGGACGGCGGCGCCCAGGACCAGCCGCACGACGCCTACTTCGCCGCCGACGGCAGCGTCTACGTCTGCGGCGAGGCCGACAGCTTCACCGGGCCGATGGACTTCATCGTCTTGAAGGTGGACGCCGCCGGCTCGATCGCCTGGAGCCTGCGCTGGGGCGGCCCCGGCGGCCTCGGCGGGCGCGCCTACGGCGTGACCGTCGACGCGGCCGGCAGGGTCCTGGTCACCGGGGAGACCTACGCCAGCGGCACCGCCGCCACCCGCGCGACCACGATCCAGCTCGACCCGCTCGGCAACCTGCTGTGGGACCGCCACTACGCCGGCCCGGCCAGCGGCTCCGACACCGGCTTCGACGTCGCGGTCGACGCCGCCGGTGCCGCCTACGTCGCTTGCGCCTCCGCCGGCGCCGCCTCGGGCGTCGACTGGGCGCTGTTGAAGTACTCGCCGGCCGGCAACCTGGACTGGGAGCGGCGCTACGACGGCCCCGCCTCCTACCACGACGTCCCGTACCGCGTGCTGCTCGACCCGGCCGGCAACCCGGTCGTCGGCGGCCACGTCAGCGGCAGCGCCCCGGCCTGGTCCGACCTCGCCGCGCGCAAGTACGACCCGCTCGGCAACCTGGTCTGGTCGGCCAGCTTCGACGGTCCGCACTCGGGCGGCGACACCTTCGGCGAGATGGTCATGGACGGCGCCGGCGCGTTCTACCTCTCCGGCCTCGGCAGCTCGGCCGGCTGGGACCTGGACATGGTGCTCGGCAAGATCGGCCCGGCCGGCGGCGTCGCCTGGGTCACGAGCTGGGACGGAGGCGGATCGGACGACTACGCCGTCGGCCTGGCGGCGGGCGCCAACGGCCGGGTTTACGTCGCGGGCGCCGCCTACTCCTCCACCACCTACGCCTCCGACGCCGTCGCCCTGGCCTACGACGCCGCCACCGGCGCGCCCTCCTGGCAGGACGTCTGGAACGGACCCGGCAACGACGACGATGGCTACTTCGGAGTCGCCGTCGACTCCTCGGGGGCGGTGCTGTTCACCGGCGACAGCTACTCCCCCGGCACCCGCTACGACCTTCTGACGACCCTCTACGACGACCAGGCCGGCTTCCGCCTCGAGGTCGATCCCCTGATCCGCGGCGCCCTGTCCGAGCTGCGGCTGTCCGGCGCCCTCCCGGGCGAGATGTTCCGCCTCGGCTACTCGCTTGCCGGCACCGGCGCCGGACCCTGCTTCGGCGCCCTCGGCGGCCTGTGCCTCGACCTGCTGAACCCCGTGACGCACTTCGCCGACCTGCCGGCCGACGCCTCCGGCAGCGTGACCACCCGGGTCCCGGTGCCGCCCAACGCGCCGCGGGTCCCGGTCCACTTCCAGGCGGTGCTGGCCCGCGGCGCCAACTCCCTGAAGTCGAACGTGGCGACCCAGACCATCCAGTAGGAGGGCGCCGGGAGGGAACGGAGAAGGGCCCTGCAGCCAGGCTGCAGGGCCCACCTCTCATGCGAATCGAACGATTCGGGGACGACTCCGGTCAATCGACGCCGTCAGCGCCTCCCTGGCGACTCGACGGACGATCCTGCCGGCGCTCCCGCAGCGACTCGCGCCGCTCCAGGAGCCGCTCCCTCATCAGTCCGCGCCGGCTGGCGCCGGTGCGGTCCCGGTCGATGCCGCCTCGGCGCGAGGGCGCCAGGTGCTCGCCGCACTTCGGGCAGTGTCGCATCGGTCGGGCGCCCGGTCGGTCCTGGCGGAGGCCCATCCGCGGGCGGTCCTGGCCGCGTCGCGGCGCGACCGTCCGGTCCTGGCCGCGCTCCTGCGGCTGTGCTTGGTCCTGGCCGCGCCGCTCCGGCTGCGCCTGGTCTTGGCCGCGCTGCGGCCGTCGCGGCGCCTGAGCGCGGTCCGGGGGGCCCGGTCCGTCCTGGCGCTGGAGCCGCTGGCCGCGCGCCATCGGCGGCGGGCCGAGGTGCTTGCCGCAGTCCTGGCAGTGGCGGCCGTGGGTCTGCGGAGTGGATCGCGGCCGCTGGAATCGCTCCACGGGAGCGCTCTGGGCGGCGAACATGAGGATTGCTGTCGTCAGGATCATCGTTCCTTCTCGGGTCAGGGGGGAGGCGGAGCAACCCTCGGACGCGATCCCGGTTCCTGAGGGAGTTCGGCTAGGAGAGGGTGGGTCGCGACAGCAGCCGCCCCGGCGCCAGCGCCGCCGCCGCCTCGTCCCGCGGCGCCGGCCCCAGGATCCAGTCCGCCGCCAGGCGCCCGACCGCCGGGCCGCAGGTGATGCCGTGACCGCCGAGGCCGGCGACCCAGTGCAGCCCTGGGCAGCGCGGGTCGGGGCCGATGACGAAGCGGTGGTCGGGAGCGAAGGTGCGCATGCCGGACCAGAAGAACGCGGCGCCGGCGTCGGCCCGCAGGGGCAGCCAGTGGGCCGCCTTCTCGGCCACCACGCCGAGCTGCTCCTCGTCGACCTCCTCGCCGTGGTCGGGGTCGACCACCGCCTGGTCGCACGGGCTCATCATCAAGCCGCCGCTCTCGGGTCGGAAGTAGAACTCGGTGCCCGACAGCCACACCACCGGCCAGCCGGAGACGCCCGCCAGCGGTTCGGTCACGAGCAGGTGGCGGCGGTAGGGGACCAGCGGCAGGTCGAGACCGGCGGCGGCCGCCAGCCGCGCGCCCCAGCCACCCTGGGCCAGCACCACGGTCCCGGCCCGGAGGTCGCCGGCGTCGGTGCGCACTCCCTTCACCCGGCCGTCCTCGACCAGCAATTCCCGGGCGGCGGTCCGGTAGCGCAGCTCGGCGCCGGCCGCCTTGGCGCCGCGCAGGAAGCCCTGGTGGATCGCCGACAGGTCGAAGACCCCCTCCTCCGGGATCGAGATCAGGGCCTCGACGCCCGGGCTGAGCTCCGGAACCTTGGCGTAGAGCTCGGCAGGCGGCACCTCGAAGGCTCCCACGGCGCACTCCGGGTCCAGGGCCCAGGCCCGCAGCGCTCCGGCCTGCGCCGCCGGGGCCGCCAGGTAGAGGCCGCAGGGCTCGAACAGCGGGTGATCGGCGAAGCCGGCCGGCGGCCGGCGGAAGAACTCCAGCGATTCCCGGGCCAAAAGGTGCAGGACCGGATCCTCCATGGCCGTACGCAAGATGGCGGCGTTGCGGCCCGACGAGTGGCGGTCCGCGGCGTCCTCCTGCTCGAGGACCGTCAGGGCCGTCACGCCCCGCCGGGCCAGCTGCCAGGGGGTGGACGCGCCGGCGATCCCGGCGCCGACGATGATGACCTGCTGCTCCCTGAGCATCCCGAACCCTCCCCCCGCTCCCCACCTAAGTCCGTCATGCGCCCGTCCCCAGCCCCTCTTTTCCTCGC
>JACNJP010000336.1 GCA_014382465.1 Planctomycetota bacterium | reverse complement strand
GCAGGAGGGAGGGAGCGAGGCACCGGACGGGGCGCACACCCCAGAAACTGACCACCCCGCACACACGCAGCGACAGTGCCGGCCGCGCCACCCACCCCGGCACAACCCGCCGCAAGACGCCCAGGAGATCGCCCCCCTGGCTCCCGGCTACACGCTCCCGCTGATCGACCTCGACGCCGACGCCACCCGCCAGACGGTCGTCGACCGCGAGCCGGGCCAGTATCTCGGCCACCCGACCACGGTCCTTCTCGAGGACGGCCGCACCATCCTGGCGGTCTATCCCAAGGGCCACGGCAAGGGCCCGATCGTGATGAAGCGCAGCGCCGACGGCGGCCTGACCTGGTCCGACCGGCTGCCCACGCCGGAGTCCTGGGCCACCTCCCAGGAGGTGCCGACGATCTACCGCGTGGTCGACGCCGCCGGGAAGCGGCGCCTGATCCTCTTCAGCGGCCTCTACCCGATCCGGATAGCGGTCAGCGAGGACGACGGCCTCACCTGGGGCGAGCTCGAGCCGATCGGCGACTACGGCGGCATCGTCGCCAACGCCGCCCTCACCGAGGTCGGCCCCGGCGAGTACCTGTCGTGGTTCCACGACGACGGCCGCTTCATCGGCGAGCGGCACGCGCCGCCCGACGACGGCAGCCGCTTCCACCTCTACCAGATCCGCTCCGACGACGGCGGCCTGAGCTGGAGCGCGCCCGAGGTCATCGCCAGCCACCCGGTGGCCCACCTGTGCGAGCCGGGGGTGGTGTGGTCGCCGGACGGCGGGACGATGGCGCTACTGCTGCGCGAGAACAGCCGCACGCTCAACTCGCACGTCATCTTCAGCCGCGACCGCGGCCGCAGCTGGAGCGAGCCGCGCGAGCTGCCGGCGGCGCTCACCGGCGACCGCCACACCGCGGTGCGCGCCGCCGACGGCCGGCTGTTCATCAGCTTCCGAGACACCGCTCGCGAGAGCGCCACCCAGGGCGACTGGTGCGCCTGGGTCGGCACCTGGCAGGACATCGTCGAGGGCCGCGAAGGGCAGTACCGGGTCCGCTTGAAGGACAACCGGCACCGCTGGGACTGCGCCTACCCGGGCGTCGTGATCCTGCCCGACGACACCATCGTCACGACGACCTACGGCCACTGGGAGCCGGGAGAACAACCCTACATCCTTTCGATCCGCCTCCGCTTGGAGGAATTGGATAGCTTGGCGGGTTGATCCAAGTCGATTCTCTCCGTGGACTTGGGCGATGCGAAGGTCGATTCCATGGCATAATCATGAAGACGGCGCGCCCGGCCGGATTCCCCAGCCATGACAGCTCCTTGGGCCCTCGACCGGACCCTGCGGTCCCGATTCGAATGCAAGTACCTCGTCTCCGAGGGGCTCGCGCAGGAGGTCCGCCGCTACGCCAGCCCGTACCTGGAGGTCGACTACTTCGCCTCCCAGCACCAGAGTCGCTGCTATCCGGTCCACAGCCTGTATCTCGACGGGCCGGCCCACGAGCTCTACCAGACCACCCTCAAGGGGCTCAAGAACCGCTTCAAGCTGCGCATCCGCGGCTACGACGCCCGCCCGGAGTCGCCCCTGTTCGCCGAGGTCAAGCGGCGGTCCGACCGGGTGATCCGGAAGCGCCGGGCCCTGATCTCCCGGCCGATGGCCCGGGCCATGCTGCGCGGTGAGGCGATGCCCGAAGGGTCGCCGGACGGCGGCCTCGACTTCGCCGAGTTCCGCAGCCTCTCCGCCAGGATCGCCGCGCGGCCCGCGGTCTACGTCTCCTACCTGCGCGAGGCCTACGAGGCGGCCGGCCCCGAGCCGGTGCGCCTGACCCTCGACCGCGGCCTGCGCAACGCGCCCGCCGGCGGCGCCGCGCCCTTCGACTTCGACCGCCAGGCGTGGGCGCCGACCCCCTGCGACCAGGTGATCCTCGAGCTCAAGTACACCGACGCCTGCCCGCGCTGGGTCGAGGGCCTGGTCCAGACCTTCCAGCTCGACCGCTGCTCGGTCGCCAAGTACGTCCTGTGCCTCGAGCGCTCCTTCGAGCGCTTCCCCTTCGCCGCCGCCTTCCATGGATAGCGTCGACCGCCTGATGGGCCTGCTGGCCGACGGCGGCTCGCTGGCCCCGGTCTACACGCCGGCGTCGATGGCGCTGTCGCTGCTGCTGGCCTTCGTCATCGGCCAGTTCCTCGCCTGGGTCTACCTGCGGATCCACAGCGGCATGTCGTACTCGCGCACCTTCACCCAGTCGCTGGTGCTGCTGACGATGGTGGTGGCGCTCGTGATGTTCGTCATCGGCAACTCGATCGTGACCGCCTTCGGCCTGATCGGGGCGCTGGCGATCATCCGCTTCCGCAACGTGCTCAAGGACACCCGCGACACCGTGTTCGTGTTCTTCGCCCTGGTGCTGGGCATGGCGGTCGGCTCGCAGCGGCACATGGCGGCGGTCATCGGGACCCTGGCCCTCACCCTGGTGTCCTTCTACCTCCACTACACCCGCTTCGGCTCGCTGTCGCCCTACGACGGCCACCTCAACTGCCGGCTGTCCGGCGCCGGCCGCCGCGACGCCGACGGCCTGCTCGACGGCGTGCTCCGGGTCCACTGCCGCACCGCCCGGCGGGTCTCGGTGCGCGAGGCCGGCGGCGGCGCCGAGTACGTCTACCAGGTGCGCCTGCGCGACCCCGGCCGCAGCGGCGACTTCGTCTCCGCCCTCGAGGGGCTGGCCGGGATCGGCGAGGTCGGCCTGGTCCTGCGGGACGAGT
>JACNJP010000488.1 GCA_014382465.1 Planctomycetota bacterium | reverse complement strand
CCGTCCTCGGCGACGTGCTCGCCGCGCCGCTGCAGGGCCGGGGCGAGCCGGTCGCGGTGGGCCTCGAAGGCCTCGCGGCTGGCGTCGCGCAGGCAGGTCGCCCCGGGGAGCTGCTGCTGCAGGGTGGCCAGCGCCTGGGTGCACTCCGCCACCCTCTGGTTGAAGGCGCTGGTCGCCAGCTCGCGCTGGACGCCGCTGTCGACCACCGCGATCCGCAGCTCCTCGCCCAGCGGCAGGTGCTCGCGGGTCAGCTCGAGGCAGTCGAAGTGCAGCAGGTGTCCCGGGCGCGCCAGCAGGATCGCGGCCTGGTCGAGGATGCCGCAGCGCACGCCGACGTAGGCGTTCTCGGCCTCGTGGGCCAGGTGGATCATCTCGTCGGCGCTGGCCGGCGCCTCGAGCAGGGCGGCCATCGCGTAGACCCCGGCGCACTCGATGCTGGCGGAGGAGGACAGGCCCCGGGCCATCGGCAGGTCGGCGCAGACGGCGACTTCGAGGCCGGGGAGCTGGCCCCAGGCCCGCTGGCTGACCCACAGCGCTCCCTCGAAGTAGGCCGACCAGGAGCGGGTCCGGCGCGGCCGCAAGTCGGCCAGCGGCACCTCGACCTCCTCGCCGGGGAACTGGGCCGAACGCAGCCGGAGGAGCGGCTCGGGCAGCCTCCCGACCGCCAGGTAGGTGCCCCTCGAGAGCGCCACCGGCATGACGCTGCCGCCGTTGTAGTCGAGGTGGGAACCGAGCAGATTGGCCCTGCCAGGGGCGAAGAAGAGGCGCGGTGGCTCCCGGCGGCCGGCGCCATAGAGCTCCCGGACCTGGTCGATCAATGCGGCGTCCGTCACCCGGCCCAGGTTACGATGTCCGCTTCCTGGTTCCAGCTCGGGCCGCGATCCGCAAACCGATGAAGTCCTCCGCGATCCTGCTCTCCTTCTCCCTGTTCGCTTCAGCCGCCGCTTACGCCGCCCAGGAGCCGGCGCCCGACCCGCTGTCGGTCCCGGTGCTCGAGCAGGACGGACGGAGCTACTCCGCCCGCGACGTGCTGGCGGCCCAGGCGGCCCGCGACCCGAGCCTGCTGGCGGCGGTCGAGCGGGACCCCGACTACCGGGCGCTGTACTTCCGCTCGCTGCGATTCCTGACCTCCGTGCAGGCCTTCAGCGACCGGCTGATCCTCGACCAGAAGCAGGTCCCCGAGGTCGGCGAGGAGCTGCTGCTGGCGGAGGCCGGCGCCTGGGCCGCCGACCGCGGCATCAAGACCATGCCGGCGGGGGCCCTCTCCGCCCACGGCTTCGAGGTCGAGACCCGCGCCCGCCTGCTGGCCCTGCAGCAGCCCGAGTACTCCACCCAGGAGCTGCGCCAGCACATGCTCAGCTCGGTGCCGGAATTCTTCCACGAGTTGGCGGTGTCCTGGATCCGGCTGCCGCTGTTCGACGCCGCCGAGGCCCGCGCACTGAGCCAGGACGAGCGCCGCGAGCAGTACCAGGTCCTCGACGAGGCCGCCAACGCCCTGAACGCCGGCGAGCTGGACTGGGAGACCGCCGTCGAGCGCCTCGCCGTGGTGCCCGACGACCGGGCCAAGAAGGGCTACGTCGGCCTGCTCAAGCGCACCATGGTGGGACGCTACGAGGAGCCGCTGCTGCGCCACGCCTTCGCCGACCTCGGCTTCAAGATGCCGGAGGGCCACCTCCTGCGCGGGCCGATCATGGGCGAGAAGTGGGTCTACCTGGTCCGCATCGAGACCATCCGGGTCCGGCCGGTGGTCGACCTGAACCTGGTGCGCGACCGGGTCGAGCGGTCCCTGCGGGAGAAATTGCTCCAGGCGAAACTCCAAGAACTGCGGTCCGGCGTCGAGCGCAGGCTGCTCGTGCCGATCCTCTGACCCCAAGGAATGACGCCCCCCGTCCTGGAGCTCGAGCGGCTCGTCGTCCGCTACGGATCGTTCACCGCGCTCCACGGCATCAGCGCGCGCTTCGAGGGAGGCGCGCTCGGCCTGCTCGGCCCCAACGGCGCCGGCAAGTCGAGCCTGCTGCGCTGCATCCTCGGCCTGGTGCGGCCGGCCAAGGGCAGCGTCAAGGTCGCCGGGCAGGACGCCCGCCGGGCCGCCCGCGCTGTCCGGCGCCGCATCGGCTATATGCCCGAGCGGGACTCCTACGTCTCCGGCATGTCCGGGGTGCGGGCGCTGGCCCACCTCGCCGAGGTCTGCGGCCTCCGGCCCGACGACGCCATGCTGCGGGCCCACGACGTGCTGCACTTCGTCGGCCTGGGCGAGGAGCGCTACCGGGAGGTCGCCAGCTACTCGGTCGGCATGCGCCAGCGCTGGAAGCTGGCGGCGGCCCTGGTGCACGACCCCGACATCCTGTTCCTCGACGAGCCGACCAACGGCCTCGACCCGCGCGGCCGCGCCCGCATGCTCGAGGTCATCGACCGCGTGCGGCGCGAGCACGGCCTGCACCTGATCCTCGCCAGCCACCTGCTGCCCGACGTCGAGCGGCTGTGCGACGAGGTCTGGGTGCTCGACGAGGGGCGGCTCAAGATGGCCGACACGCTCTCCAACCTGACCGCCGCCGCCCGCGGCGCCAAGCGGGTGAGGACCCGGCTGGAGGCGGTCGCCCGCCTCTCGGAGGCCGCCCGGCGGGCCCGCCTCGCGGGTCCGGGCGGCCGCCGCGACACCCCGCTCGGGCTCCCGCGGCCCGATGGCGCCGGCCGGTCCGGCGCCGGCCTCCCGCCCCGCCCCGGGCCCGCGGCGCCGCCGCTCCC
>JACNJP010000028.1 GCA_014382465.1 Planctomycetota bacterium | reverse complement strand
GGACTACACCCACCCCCCGGCACCCCCGCCGGACCAGGAGCTCCTTCCAGCCCTGCCAGGCGACCGGGTCGCTCGGCTCCGGCAGGCCGACCTGGCCGGCGTCGAGCCGTTGGACCAGGTCCTGGTACTCCTCCTTCAGGTGGCCGAGATGGCCCATGGCGTCCCTCGTGGCGGCGGACGGTGCTGTCCCGAGAATAGCAGCGGGCGGCGCCGCGGCCAGCGGCGCCGCGTCGGGGCCTCCACCGCCCGCCGCCGCAACACGGCTAAGGCTCCTTGCCCTTGAGCACCGAGCGGTAGAACCGCCCCAACTCGCGGTCCTTCTTCCGCTTCTCGACGTAGCTCAGGTCGTGGAACTCGCTCTCCCGCCTGAGCTTGAGGTAGCTCTGGAAGCGGTCCTCATCGAGCTCGCCGGACTCGAGGGCGGCCCGCACGGCGCAGCCGGGCTCCTGCGCGTGGGCGCAGTCGCCGAAGCGGCAGCGGCCGGCGAGCTCCTGGATGTCGGCGAAGCTCTCGTCGAGCCCGTCGCCCGCGCCGAGCAGGCCGAGCTCGCGCATGCCCGGCGTGTCGATCAGGATCGCGCCGTTCTCGAGCAGGAGCAGCTGCCGGCGGGAGGTCGTATGCACCCCCTCCCCCGTCCCGCTCACCTCCCGGGTCTCCAGCGCGTCGCGGCCGAGCAGCCGGTTGACCAGAGTGGACTTGCCGACGCCGGAGGAGCCGAGCAGGCAGGAGGTCCGGCCGGGCGCGAGCAACTCCTGGAGCCGGTCCAGGCCGGCGCCGGTCGGATTGCTGAACGGGAGCACCGGCTCCTGGATGCCGGCCGCGCGGATCAGGCCGATCAGGCCGTCCAACTCGTCCGCCGTGACCAGGTCGGTCTTGCTGAGGAGGACGACCGGCTCGATCCCCCCTTCCCGGGCCACCACGAGGTAGCGCTCGAGCCGCCGCACGTTGAAGTCGAAGTGGCAGGACTGCACGATCAGCGCCACGTCGAGGTTGGCCGCGAGCAGTTGGAACTCGACCGCCCTGCCCGGCCGCTTCCGCCGCAGGACGGACCGCCGCGGCAGCACCTGGTGGATGATCGCCAGCTCGGGCGAGGCCCGCTCGACGCCGACCCAGTCCCCGACGCAGGGCAGGTCCGGGCTGGACTCGACGGCGTGGCGGAACTTGCCGGAGAGCTCGGCCGGGGACTCGCCGTGCTCCCCCCGCACGAGGTATCCGCTCCGATCCACGGCCATGACCCGCGCTGGCGCCTGCTCCCCCAGGACCTGCGGGGAGGCGCGCTCCGCGAACCACGCGTCGAAGCCGATACTCTGCAGGTCCGTGGTCATCCTTCCCCGGAGAGGCTCGAGCGGCCGAGGTGCCGCAGACGGCGGCGGCGACCGGGAGCCCCCTTGGCCAAGGACACCGCCGCGGCCGCCAGCAGGCTGGGAAGCCCGATCAGGACCGCGAGCAGGACCGCCGCCCGGAGGGCCGCCTGCGTCGCGCCGCCGTAGTGCTCGCGCGTGAACTCATCCAGGATGGGCCAGTGCCCGCGGCGGAGCTGGATCCAGACGATCGTCGCCACCGCGGCGCCGACGGCGACGGCGCTGCCGCCGAGCGCCAGGAGCATCCGCCGCCGCGCGGCCGCCAGGGCGCAGACCGCGCCCACGGCGGCGCCGGCCAGGACCGGCCACAGGGCGTGGGGGAAGGAACCCGTCGCACCTGCGCCCACGAGGCCGCCGGCGAGGCAGGCGAAGGTCAAGGCGAGCGGGATGAGAGGCGGGACGGCCATGCGGTCGTGCTCCACGAGGGGCTCGCCGTTCAATCTAGCGTCGCCCGCCGGCTCCGGACCCCACCTGCCCGGGCCGATCCTGATTCGGCTCGTGGGCAGTGCGATCATGGCCGCCATGTCCCTCGCCCTGATCCTCGGCACCTCGACGGTCGCGGCCGCGCTTCCGCAGGGCGCCGCCGAAGGTTCGCACTGGACGCTGCTCGTCTACGTCGGCGTCGCCCTGGGCTTCTCCTTCCTGTGCTCGGTCTGGGAGGCGGTCCTGCTCTCGACGCCAGTGTCGCACCTGCAGGTCATGGCCGACTCCGGCAAGGCATCGGGGCGCCACATGCTGGCGATGCGGAAGCGGGTCGAGCAGCCGATCTCCGCGATCCTGACCCTGAACACGGTCGCCCACACCATCGGCGCCGCGGGCGCCGGCGCCGAGGCCACGCTGATCTTCGGCAGCCGCTGGTTCGGCCTGATCTCGGTGGTGCTGACCGTGCTGATCCTGGTCTTCTCCGAGATCATCCCGAAGACCCTGGGGACGACCTTCAGCCGCCAGCTCGCGGGCTTCACCGGCGTCTCGCTGGTGGTGCTCGTGCGAGTCCTCGCGCCAGTGGTGGCGGCGCTGGAGCTGATCGCGCGCCCGCTGCGGCCGCGCCGCAGCGGGCCCACCGTGACCCGCGCCGAGCTGCAGGCGATGGCCCGCCTGGGCGCCAAGGAGGGCAGCCTCGCGGATGACGAGAGCCTGGTGTTCGAGAACGTCCTGCGGCTCGACCGCATGAAGGTCCGGGAGGTGATGACGCCGCGCACGATCGTGACCTCCCTGCCCGCGGCGCTCACCGTCGGCGAGGTGCGCTCCGCCCATGAGGGGTTGCGCTTCTCGCGCGTCCCGGTCCACGGCCACGACCAGGACGACGTCGAGGGCTACGTCCTGCGCACGGACATCCTCGAGCAGGCGGCGGCCGGTCGGGAGGGGGCGACCCCGCGCGAGCCGGCCCGCCCGCCGCCCCCGCCCCC
>JACNJP010000029.1 GCA_014382465.1 Planctomycetota bacterium | reverse complement strand
CTCCCCCGCCGCCAGGGCGCCGAGGGTGGTGCGGGCGCCGCGCGGGGTGACCAGCGGCAGGGACTCCAGCTGCGCCTGGCTGTTGACGCGCTCCGGCGGCGCCACCAGCACCAGGTCGTAGTCCCGGCCGCCGTCGCTGTAGGTGGCAACCCGCCGCCCGGCGATCGCCGCCTCGACCACCGAGGCCACCTGCTGGACGCTCATGCCGGCCTCGGCGGCGCGCGGCTCGTCGACCCGGACCTTGAGCTCCGGCCGGCCCTGGACGAAGTCGGAGGACGAGTACTGGACGCCCTCGACGCCGTAGAGCATGCCCTCGATGCGGCCGGCGGTGGCCGCCAGGAGATCGAAGTCGGAGCCGTCGATCTCCATGGTGAACTGGGCGCCGGCGTCCTGGAACAGCGAGGCCTGGAACGGGAACACCGACAGGAAGCCCGGCATGCCGGTGACCACCGGGATGAAGCGGTCGCGGAAGGCCTCCTGGGAGTCCGGGTCGGTGTAGGCGTCCTTGAGCATCACGCCGCCGCCGTTGAAGGCGGTGGCGACGACGAAGAAGTAGCGGTCGACCTCGGGCTGGTCGAGCAGCCACTGCTCCATCGGCGCGGCGGCCGCCTCGAGGGTCTCGGGACGGGTGCCGGGGATCGGCTGGCCGAAGAAGAAGGTCAGGTTGACGTTTCCGGCCGGCAGGTAGCCGGCGGGCGGGACCAGCCGGGTGGTGCCGAGGGCGCCGACGACGACGAACAGCAGCAGGCCGCACTTCAATAGCAGGCTGCCGCGGTCGCGGCCGATCAGGGCCTCGACGGTGACGGCGTAGAGCCGCGCGACCGGGCCCTTGGCGGGCGGGACCGGCGGCGCCGGAGAGGCCGGCGAGGCCGCGGCCGCGGCAGCGGCCGGCGCCTTGCGGCCCAGGCCCCTGCGGTAGAGCAGCGCCGCCAGCGACGGCACCACGGTCAGGGCGACGATCAACGACAGGGCCACCGCCGCGGCGATCGCCAGCGCCAGGTCGGCGAACAGCTGCCCTGCCTCCTCCTGGATGCCGAGGATCGGGATGAACACCGCCACCGTCGTCAGGGTCGAGGCCAGCACTCCGCCCCAGACCTCGCGGCCGCCCTCGGCCGCCGCCGCCGCGGCGCTCTTGCCCTTCTCGACGTGGCGGAAGATGTTCTCGAGCACGACGATGGCGTTGTCCACCACCATGCCGGCTGCGAAGGCCAGGCCCGCCAGGCTGATGACGTTCAAGGTGCGGCCGAGGGCGTCCATCACCAGGAACACCGTCAGCAGCGAGATCGGGATCGCCAGGCCGACCACCAGCACGCTGCGCAGGCTGCGCAGGAACAGCACCAGCACCATCACCGCCATCAGGGCGCCGATGGCCAGGTTGTTGGAGACGAAGGCCAGCGCCTGGTCGAGGTAGGTGGTGTCGCGGTAGACGCTCTCGATGCGGACGTCGAGGCCGCGGGTCTCGAAGGAGGCGTTGAGGGCCGCCAGGGCCTGGTCGACGCCGTCGACCATCTCGACGACGTTGGCGCCGCTCTCGAGGCCGACGCCGATGGCCACGGTCCGGGCGCCGTCGTTGCGCACGATGCTGGTGGTCTCCTTGTGCGAGTCCACCACCCGCGCCAGGTCCCGGACCCGCACCGTGCCGCCGTCTTGGCGCCGGACCACGATGTCCTCGATGTCGGCCAGCCGAGGCGAGCGCCCCTCGGTCCGCACCGTGAACTGGCGCGTGCCGCTCTCGACGCTGCCGCCGCGCAGGTCGAGGTGGCCGCGCCGCAGCGCGCCGGCCAGCTGGTCCCAGCCGACCCCGAGGGCCGCCATGCGGTCGGGGTCGGCGTAGACCCGCACCTCGCGCTCCTCGCCGCCGACCAGCAGCAGGTCGGAGACGCCGCCGATGCGCTCGAGCCGCGGCTGGACCTCCTCGATCACGAGCTGGCGCAGGCGGCCGATGTCGAGCCCGGAGCCGACCACCAGCCACATCGAGCGCTCGGCCATCTCGCCGACCAGGCTGACGACCGGCTCCTCGGCGTCCGGCGGCAGCGGCGGCAGCTGGTTCATCTTGGTGACGACGTCGATCACCGCGCGGTCCTTGTCGACGCCCCACTGGTACTCGAGCCGGACCGTGCTCATGCCCTCGACCGAGCTGCTGGTGAGCTTCTTGAGGCCGTCGACCCCTTGCACCACCTCCTCGATCTCGCGGCTGATCTGCTCCTCGACCTCGACCGGGCCGGCGCCCGGGTAGACGGTCATGATGGTGATCACCGGCGAGTCGATGGTCGGCTTGAGCTGCACCGGGATGCGCTGGAAGGCCAGGACGCTGAACAGCAGCGCCAGGATCACGCCGACCGCGACGGTGTAGGGGCGCTCGACGGCGAAGCGGACCGGGTTCACGCTCAGCCCTCCGCGCCGTCCGGGGCGTCGGGCCGCGGCGACGGGGCCAGCAGCGAACCCGGGCCGACCAGGTCGAGGCCGGTCTGCACCACCTGATCGCCGGCGGTCAGCCCCTGGTCACCGATCAGGCGCACCGCGGCGCGGCCGTCGCCGCGGGCGGTCATGGCCACCGACACCGGGCGGGCGGTCGGCAATCCCATCTCTCCGGGAGGCCCGAGGGCGATCATCTCGTTGCCAGCGTCGGTCTGGCGCAGGCAGTCGGCGGTTACCACGTGGGTGGCCGCGGCCGTCCCGCGGGTCCGCCTCCCCCCCCCGACCTTTCCCTGCTCCCTGCCTCTCGCCCCCTCTGGGCCCTCCGCCGTCCCCTCCCCGCCCGTTGTTCT
>JACNJP010000227.1 GCA_014382465.1 Planctomycetota bacterium | reverse complement strand
CGGAGCCATCATGGGAGTTGTGGCGTGTGCGCGACCAAGGTGCGCGGGCCCTCCTCCGAGCTCTCAGTCCCGCCGCGGCCGCCGCCTTCGATCAGGACGCGGTGCTGATGGCCTCCGTCCTGCGGGGCTTCCTGGCCCGCGCCTTCGACCTGCCCGGGCCTCGGCGCACCACCGAGGAGCTGCTCGGGCTGTCGCGGGCGCGTTTCGGCGATGCGGCGCCGTGCCTGGCGCCCCTGGCCGCCTGCCTGGCCTACTGCGACCGGGAGAAATTCGGGCCGCCCGCAGCGCTGCTGGCGGCCCGCGCGCGCGCCCTCGCCGAGGCGGTGCGCTTCGTGGAGGCGGCCCTTTGAGCCGCGCCCTCCAATGGCTGGCCGGCCTTGAGCTGCGCGACCCCGCCTGGCTGTGGCTGGCGCTGCTGATCCCGGCCGCCTGGCTCGCCGCCGGCCGCCGCGCCGCGCCCGCGCTGCGTTTCGCCCCCGCGCCGCTGGCCGCCGCCTGCCCGCCCTCCTGGCGGACCAGGCTGCGCTGGCTGCCCCGGGCGCTGCAGCTACTGGGCCTGCTCGGCCTGGTCGTGGCCCTGGCGCGGCCGGTGCAGCGGCAGCCGCTGCCGCTCGAGGCGGAGGGCATCGACATCCTGCTGTGCCTCGACGTCTCCTCCTCGATGGCGGCGAAGGACCTCGACGAGCGGCTCAGCCGGCTCGAGGTCGCTCAGGATTCGGCGGCGCGCTTCGTCCAGGGCCGCGCCGAGGACCGCATCGGCCTGGTGCGCTTCGCCCGCTTCCCCGACGTCTCCTGCCCGCTGACCCTCGACCACCGGGCCCTCGAGGGCATCCTGCGCGAGACCCGGATGGTCGAGCCGGAGGGCCCGGAGGACGCCACCGGCATCGGCACGGCGGTGGCGCGGGCGGCGCAGCTGCTGAAGGACAGCCAGGCGGAGTCCAAGGTCATCATCCTCCTGACCGACGGCGAGGAGAACGTCGCCACGCCCCAGACTCCCGACGAGATCGGGCCGCGGCAAGCTGCGGCGCTGTGCCGCCAGCTCGGGGTGCGGGTCTACGCCATCGCCGCCGGCTCCGGCCGGCGCCAAGCCGACGGCCAGTGGCTGCCGCTCGACACCGGACCGGTGCAGGCGCTGGCCGCGACCACCGGCGGCCGCTTCTTCGAGGCGCGCGACGCCGACGCCGTGCAAGGCGTGTACGCCGCCATCGACCGGCTCGAGAAGACCGGCTTCCTCGAGCCGCGCTTCCGCCAGCAGGACGTCTTCGCGGTCTTCCTGGCGGCCGCCTTGGCGGCCCTTGTGGCGGCGCGGCTGCTGCGGGCGACGCTGCTGGAGGTGCTGCCGTGAGCTCCCTCGGCTGGCCGCAGGGACTGCCGCTCCTGGCCTTGGCCCCGTTGCTGTGGTGGCTGCTCCGCTGGCGCGAAGGCTCCGCCGGTCGGCGGCTAGAAGCCTGGGCCGGCCCGCGGGTGGCCGAACTGGCGCCGAACCGCGCCGGAGGGCAGAGCGCTCGCCGCCTGTGCTTCGCCGGCGGCCTGCTGCTGGGGCTGGCGGCCCTGCTGCAGCCGCGGTGGGGCAGCGCCGGCCTGGCCGAGGAGCCGCGCGGGGTGGACCTCGTGGTGTGCCTGGACGTCTCGCGCTCGATGCTGGCGCGCGACCTGCGGCCGAGCCGGCTGGGGCGGGCGCAGCAGGAAGTCCGGGCCCTGGCGGAGCACGCCGTCCGCGACCGCTTCGGCCTGGTGTGCTTCGCCGGCGACGCCCGGCTGTCGGTGCCGCTGACGGCCGACCGCGCGACCTTCGCCGGGCTTGTGGACCTGGCCGGGCCGCCGAGCGTGGCGCGCGGCGGCACCGATCTCGGCGCGGCGCTGGAGAAGGCCCTCGAGGCCCTCGAAGGCCGCAGCGGCCAGCACGAGGTGGTGCTGCTGCTCAGCGACGGCGAGGACCTCGAGCAGCGCGGCTTGGAACTCGCCGAGCGCTGCTGCGAGGCCGGCATCGTGGTCCACACCGTCGGCTTCGGCTCCGCCCTCGGCAGCAAGATCGCCGTCGAAGGCCCCGGCGGCGAGTCCTTCCTGCGCGGCCCCGACGGGCTGGAGGTGGTCTCGGCCCAGGACGACCGCGGGCTGCGCGCCATCGCCGCGGCCGCCGGCGGCGAGTACCGGGACGCCGGGGCGGCGGAGCGGCCGCTGGTGGCGCTCTACGAAGACCGGGTGCGGCCGATGGCGCGGCAGGCCTCCGCCTCGGTCGAGTCCCGCGAGCCCCGCTCGCGCTTCCGGTGGCCCTTGTTGGCCGCCTACCTCCTCGGGATACTGGAGCTCGCCTGGTCCAGGCGTTCGAGACGATGAGGCTGCTGCTCGCGCTGGTGGTGCTGATCGGCGGCAGGGAGATCGCCGCCGGGCTGCTCGCGTACCAGGAAGGGCGCTTCGAGCAAGCCTACGAGGCCTTCACGGCCGCCGTGGAGCGGGCCGGCGACTCCGCCCCGGCCGAGCTGCTCTACGACCAGGCCTTGACCGCCGCGCGCCTGCGGAATTGGGTCGAGATGGAAGCCGCGGCGGAGCGAGCGGCCGCCCAGGGCGGGGCGGGGTTCGCCGCCCGCCGCGACTTCCTGCGCGGCAACGCCGCCTTCGACCGCAGCCCGGCCGCCGCCGACCGGGCCCCCATCGGCAACGCCTCCGACTGGGACCAGGCCATCGTGCTCGGTGAGGCGGCCCGGCGCTCGTGGCAGGCGGCCGCCACCACCCCCCCCGGACCGCCCCCGGGCCCCCCCCACCCCCCCCCG
>JACNJP010000153.1 GCA_014382465.1 Planctomycetota bacterium | reverse complement strand
CCCCCCCCCCAATCGACCAGCCCAGCCCCTCCCGCATGAGGCCGCACACCCCCCCGGAGTCCGGGGGCTGGATCGAGGCCGCCGGCCTGGCCAAGGCCAAGGACCTGCTGGCCTTCGAGCCCGTCGCCGAGCGCATGCGCGAGCCCCAGGAGCAGCTCACCAGGATCGCCGACCGGGTCATCGCCCGCGGCGATTTCCGCCTCGAGCCGATCACCCACAAGGACTTCCACGGCCAGATGCGCGCCGCCCACGCGGTCTACCAATCGGCCTGGCAGGACAACTGGGGCTTCCTGCCGATGGACCTCGAGGAATTCCTGTTCGAGGTCGACGGCATGAAGCGGCTGCTCGATCCGAGCATCGCCTGGCTGGCCTGGAAGGGCGATCAGCCGGCCGGCGTCGCCATCGCCCTGCCCGACGCCAACCTGGCCCTGAAGGCCGTGAACGGCCGGCTGCTGCCCTTCGGCATCTTCCGGCTGCCGTTCCTGCTCAAACGCATCACCCGCATCCGCACCGTGCTGCTCGGCGTGGTCTCCGAATACCGCCACCGCGGCCTCGACCTGGCGCTGGTGCAGCGGCTGGTGAGCCACGGCCTGGCGGCCGGCTACGACCGCTCGGAGATGTCCTGGATCCTCGAGGACAACCAGGTGATGCTCAAGCTGGCCCGCCACTACGGCGGCCAGGTGACGCGGCGCTACCGGATCTACCGGGCGTCGCTCGGCTGAGCCGCGCGCAGACGCCCGCCGCTGCCCGAGCGCGGCGCCACCTGGATCAGGAGCTGGCGCATCACCACCTCGGCCCGGGCGCGGTCCTCGCGCCGGTCCTCCCACTTGGCCGAGTCCTCCTCGAGCGTCTTGTGGATTTCCTTGTTGACCTGGATCCGGACCCGGGAGCGCAGCCGGTAGCCGCGCTCTCCGTCGGTCCGCTCGACCTCGACGATCGCCTGCGAGCGGTAGCCGCGCTCCGAGTACGGGGACAAGTTCACGTCCCAGCCGGAGGTGGCGACGCCGCCGACCTGGTCGAGCTCGCCGGGCGGGAAGTCGGAGCGCATCATGGCCAGCATGGCGGCGTGCATCAGGTCGCGCATCGGCGGCCCGTCGTCGATCTCCCGGGCGATCCAGAACGGGTCCTCGGTCCGGTCGGGCGAGATGCAGCCGGCCGGGAGGACCAGCAGGAGCAGCCACAGGGAGGCGCGCATGGGCGGAAGTCTAGCGGCGCTTTGAGGGGCTGCGCAGGCGCTCCCGCAGCACCAGCCGGATCGGCACCCGCTGGAAGCCGAGGCGCTTGCGCAGCTCGCGGGAGACCGCCCGCAGCACCTCCTTGTCGAACAGCGGCGCCCGGTTGACGAACAGCAGGAAGGTCGGCGGAGTGGCCCGCAGCTGGGTGGCGTAGAAGGCCCGCGGCTTCTCGCCGCGGCCGCGGAAGCGGAGCCGCTCGAAGGCCGCCTCGAGGGCCCGGTTGAGCTCGCCGGTGCCGATGCGCCGCGCGCCCTCCTCCTGCATCTGGAAGGCCAGCTCCATGACCTTGGCCAGGCCGGCGCCGCTGAGGTTCGAGACCATCCGGATCGGCGCCCCCGCGAGGTGCGGCAGCTTGTGCTCGATCGTGCCCCGGAAGTCGTCGAGGCTCAGGTCCGGCACCAGGTCCTTCTTGGTGCCGACGATCACCACCGGCTTGTAGCGGTCGTGGATGGTGCGGGCCAGCTCCTGGTCGAGCCGCGCCAGCGGCTGCGTCAGGTCGAGGAACAGCAGCGCGGCGTCGGCGTGGCGGATGGCCTGGTCGCTGCGCGTGAGCGAGAAGAACTCGATGGCGTTGGCGATCTTGGCGCGGCGGTGGACGCCGGCGGTGTCGACCAGCGCCACCGGCCGCCCCTGCCACTCGAAGGCGATCTCGATCGCGTCGCGGGTGGTGCCCGGGATGTCGCTGACGATCACGCGCTGCTCGCCGAGCAAGGCGTTGACGAAGGAGGACTTGCCGGTGTTGCGGCGGCCGAGCACGGCGATGCGCAGGTCGCCGCTGGCGACCGGCGGCACCTCGTCCGCCGGCGGCAGGTGCTCGGCGAGCTCGTCCAGCAGGTCGCTGATGCCGCGGCCCTCCTGGGCCGACAGCGGGCGGGCGTCGCCGAAGCCGAGGGCGCCGAATTCGGCGGCGTTGCGCTCGGCCTCGCGCCCCTCGCACTTGTTGGCGCACAGGAGCACCGGGCGGCCGGCGCGCCGCAGCAGGCCGGCGACGTGCTCGTCGAGCAGGGTCAGGCCCTCCCGGGCGTCGACCAGGAACAGCACCGCCGTGGACAGGTGCAGGCCGGTCAGCACCTGCAGCTCGACCGACTCGGCGAGGTCGGCGCGGTCGACCAGGCCGATGCCGCCGGTGTCCATCAGGTCGAAGGCGAGCGGCGGGTGCTCGAAGCTCACCGGCAGCACCAGGCGGTCGCGGGTGACGCCCGAGGTCGGCTCGACGATGGCGCGCCGCTCCCCCAGCAGGCGGTTGAAGAGCGAGGACTTGCCGACGTTCGGGCGGCCGACGATGGCGACGAGCGGGCGGTGCTCTCTCATTGGATCAAAGGGCTCCCAGCAGGGGGTGGACCTGCGGCAGGACGCGCAGGTCGAGGTGTCGTCCGCGGTGCAGCAGGCTCCAGCGGAGCAGCCGCTCGGCGCCGGGGGGCCGGACCCCGCCGAAGCCGGCGGGGGCGGGCCGGGGGGAGACCTGGGGCCCGGGGGCCCGCCGCCCCAGGGCCGGCCGGGCGGCGGCCAGCCCCTGGTCCTCCGCCCCGCCGGGCACCCCCCGCC
>JACNJP010000220.1 GCA_014382465.1 Planctomycetota bacterium | reverse complement strand
AGCCAGGCGCAGCTGGAGTCCCTGCCGCTGGTCACCCCGCGCGGCGCCCGCACCGCCCTCGGCGCCCTGGCGGCGGTGGAGCTCGGCTCCGGCCCGGTCAGCGTCAACCGCGCCGAGCGGCAGCGGGCCATCACCCTGTCGGTCCACCTGAGCCCGGGCGCGGTGCTCGAGACGGTGCTCCAGAAGGTCCAGGAGCAGGTGGTCGGGCCGGTCCTCGCCGGGCTGCCGCCGGAGTACGGCGTCCGCTTCGGCGGCAGCGCCGACAAGTTCTCCAGCACCCTCGCCGCGCTGACCAACTCCTTCTGGCTGGCGATCCTGATCAGCTACCTGCTGCTGGTGGCGCTGTTCCGTTCGTGGGTGTCGCCGCTGGTGATCCTGGTGACGGTGCCGCTGGCGCTGTCGGGCGGCATGCTCGGGATGTGGTTCACCCATGTGCTCGGCTCGCGCGCCAGCTACGACCTGCTGGCGATGCTCGGCTTCGTGATCCTCGCCGGGATCGTGGTCAACAACGCCATCCTGATCATCCACCAGGCCAACAACCTGCGGGCCGAGGGCCTGGAGCGGCGGCGGGCCCTGTCCGAATCGGCGCAGACCCGCCTGCGGCCGATCCTGATGTCGGTGACGACCTCGGTCTTCGCCATGCTGCCGCTGGCGGCGCTGCCGGGCGCCGGCGCCGAGCTCTATCAAGGGCTGGCGGCGGTGGTGGTCGGCGGCCTGGTCGTCAGCACGGTCTTCACCCTGGCGGTGGTGCCGGCCCTGCTGAGCCTCGGCTGGGACGTCGCCGAGAGCCTCGGCGGCCGCGAACGGCTGGCCCGCGTTCCGCTCGAGCGCGCCGGCTACCGGATCCCCTGAGGTCCCGGGCTTTCCCGAGGGTGGATCGCAACGGGCCGGCCCCGGAGGGCCGGCCCGCGGCGTCGAACCCGAAGGCGGATCTAGCGGAAGCGCTCGTCCTGCTTCACCGAGCTGCGCAGCGCCTTGAGTTCGGCTCGTAGCGCCTCGAGCTCGGCCCGCATCTGGTCGATCAGGGCGCGCGCCTCGTCCACGTGGACGCCGTGCGGAGCCTCGGCCTTCGGAACCGTGAAGGACAGATCGCGCGGTTGCGGCGGCATCGGGCCGGCCGGCGCCGCCGGCAGCCGCAGCTCCCGACCGACGCTCAGATCGAGGACGCCGGGGAGCGGGTTCTCCAAGGCGATCTCCACCCACCGATCCGCGGCGCCGCTCTCGCGCTCGGGGGTTCCTTCCAGGGAGTCTCCCTGCGGGAAGATCACGACCTTCTTGGAATGTCGGGCGTGAGGAGCCTCGGGCGCCACCCGGGTCTTGAGCTCGAGCCGGCCGCCGCCGCCGTGGACGGTGATCTCGGGAGTGATGATGATCTGGATCTGCTGGCGGCCCTCGCCGCCGCGCAGGATCAGCGAGTCCTCGCCCTGGAACAGGGTCCCGAGCTCCGGCAGGAACAGGTTCTCGCCCTGGACCAGCCATTCTCCAGGTCCGGCCTGGGGCGCGTGGTGCGCGCCTTCGCCCGGGCCGGTGCGGTCGAAGAAGAAGGTGTCGCCGTCGGCGGTCCGGAAGTGGATCTCGTGATCGCCGTCGGCGGTCTGCCACTCGCCGAGGTCGAGGTCTTCCACCTCGCCGAAGGCGTCCGCCGGGAGCTCGTAGTCGACGATCTCGTCGCCGACCCGGAGCCTCCCTCTGAGCGGGTGGCCACGGTGGCCTTCCGATTGGACGAAGAAATCGGCCACCTTGGCGTCGCCGCTGAAGCGCAGCCCCTGGAGGTCGATCTCTGGGAGGTCGATGTGGACATCCGCCAGCTCCTCGAGCAACTCGAGCTCCACAAGCTGGTCCTCGTCGATCGCCTCCAGCATGGCGCGGTAGCGCTTCCCGTCGCCGCCTTCGGGATCCAGCTCCAGACGGTAGCGGAGCTGGGTGTCGGGAGCGAAGAGGTTGCGGACCTCCCGCTCGACTTCCCCCTCCTGGTTCTCGAAGGCCTCCCTCAGGACCTCCAAGGTCTCCTCGGTCTCTTCCAGAGCTTGCTCGGCCCCGCCGCGCCGCAGGTGGAGGAGCAGGTCGCGTTCGGCGTGAGGGTGGGCTTCTCCGGCGGCCTGGGCTGCCTTCGCCGCCTTGACGGCGGCGATGTGGGCGGCCTTGTCGGCCTCCGCGGCAGCCTTCTCGGCGGCGGCCTTGCCGCTCAGCTCGAACAGGTCGGTCCGCTGGATCACGACGGTCTGCTGGCCGGCGTAGTCCTTCAGCAGCGCGGCGGCCTTCTCGGCCAAGGCGCGGGCCTCCTTGTCCTTGCCCTGGGCGGCGAGTTCGCTGGATCTCAGCGACAGCTCGACGGCCCTCTTCAACAGGTCGGTGGAGGATGCGTGCTCCTGCGCGAAGGCAGGTCCGGCCATCAGGGCCGGCAGCAGCAGCAGGCTGGTGCTCAGAAGTCGTCTCATCGGTTACCTCGGGAGTCCGGGTTGGCGGTGTGGGATTCGGGAATCGGAGCGGGCCCGGCTCCGGGCGGGACGGGGCTCAGCCGCGGCAGCAGCTCGCGCCGGAGCGCGAACAGCCGGTGGAGGCGTCCCTCCACCTTGGCGAGCAGTTCCCGGTAAGGCGCCTCCTCGGCGGCCGCGCCGAGCTCGGCGCGCAGCGAGGAGAGTTCGTGGTCGACCTCGGCGAATTCGAGGTCGAGCAGGCGGAGCAGCTCGGCCAGCTCCGGCGCGGCCGCGGCGGGCCCGGGGACTGCCCGGGCGACCGCAGCCGCGGCGGCGGGCGCAGCGAGGGCGGCGTCCGGCGCCGCGC
>JACNJP010000030.1 GCA_014382465.1 Planctomycetota bacterium | reverse complement strand
CCTGGTCTATCCGAGCACCGTGGTAATCCCGGACCGGCAGGGGCGTGGCGGCGTCCGCACCGAAGGCCCGATGCCGATCCTGGGCCTGGCCGTGAGCCGCGGCCCGGTGGTGCTGGCCTGGGACGCCGTGCGCCGCGGCAGCCAGCACCCCGAGCGCACGCACAACGTCGTCTTCCACGAGTTCGCCCACAAGCTCGACATGCTCGACGACTCGCTCGACGGCACTCCGCCGCTGGCGGACAAGGAGCAGTACGCCCGCTGGGTGGAGGTCTGCACGCGGGAGTACCAGGCGCTCCAGGCCGCGGCCGAGGAGGGCCGGAGCAGCTTCCTCGACCACTACGGCTCGACCAACGTCGCCGAGTTCTTCGCGGTGGCTACCGAGGCCTTCTTCGACGAGCCGACCGAGCTGCGGCGGCGGCATTCGGAGCTGTATGGAGTACTGGCGGGCTTCTACCGGCAGGATCCGGCGGGGTGAGGGGGCCGGTTGCTTCGACGCCGACCGCCTATCCTGGCGAGGTGCTCCCGACGCCCAGGGATATCCGGATCCGCGCTGCCGCCCTCGCCTGGTGCGAGCAGCTCCGCGCGCGTTGGGGCGACCACGTGCCGGCGGCCGAGGCTCGGCGCTTCCCCTTCGAGGACGGCTCGATCTTCCTCTACGGCCAGCAGGGCATCTTCAAGCCGCGCGAGCTCGGCGACGGTCCGCTCTCGATCCGCACCTCGCTGAGCGGCCCCTACCAGGACGAAGTGCGCGACGGCGGCGAGTCGATCCGCTACGACTACTCGCCGCGTCCGGCCGAGAACGAGGGCTTGAAGCGCTTGGCCGCCGAGATGACCCCGGTGGTCTACCTGGTCCAGGTCAAGCCCAAGCCGGCGCCGGAGTACATGATCGTCGCGCCGGCCTTCGTGCTGGACTGGAACGACGCCGCGCGGACCTTCGAGGTCAGCTACCAGCCGGCCGCCGTCGCCGGTGGCGCCGAGGAGCTGCGCGAGACCAGCGTGCTGGAGAAGCGCTACGGCCTGCAAGTCCTGCGCGCGAGGCTCCATCAAGCCCACTTCCGCAAGGAAGTCCTGAGCGCCTACCGAAACCGCTGCGCGGTCTGCGAGCTCCGCGTGCGGCCGCTCCTGGACGGCGCCCACATCGTGCCGGACTCGCTGCCGGGCGGCGATCCGGTGGTCCAGAACGGCCTGTCGCTGTGCGCGCTCCACCACCGCGCCTTCGACCGGAGGATCCTGCGAGTGGACGAGGACTACCGGATCGATGTGGATCCGGCAGCGATTCACGCCAGGGATGCGGAGGCTCGCCGAGCCCTCCTCGACCATCGAGGAGCGAGGCTCGTTCTGCCGCCACGGCGGGAACTCTGGCCGGATCCAGAGCGACTCCGCCGGGTCCTTGGCGCCTGAGGCGTTCGGCGACCCATTGGGTTTTGCCGAGCACATGAGGGCGTTCTAACGTGGACCAATGGTCGCGGGCGGCGGCGGCGAACGGAAAAGACCGGGAAATCAGGTGGTGGGCAGCAGCCCGCACAGGCGCTCCAGCGCCCGCCGGGGCAGGCGAGAGGCCTCGCGCGGCTCCATCGCCTCCTGCCCGGCGAATTCGCGCAGGCTCAGCCCCTCGAAGTAGACCGCGCTCACCAGGGTCGCGTAATCGGCCGGGGTCGAGGTCAGGGCTTCTTCGAGCAGCTGGCGCTCGCCCGGCGCGGCAGGGAGGCGCGGCGGGTGGCGGCGCGCCGGAAGGTCGAGCCGATCACCGAGGACGGCGTGACCTAGCTGCCCGGTCTCGCCGCCCCGCTGGTTGGCGGCGGCGATGCCGTGGTTGTCGACCGTGGTGTTGCCTCTTCCCGCGCCGTTGAGGCACCTGCTGCTTCGAACGCCGCGGGATCTGGCGGGGGCGGAGGGTCAGCCGACCACCATGGTGGCTCCGTTCGAGAGCTCGCAGGCCAGGAGGTCCATGGCCTGGATCCACACCGCCACGTTGGCGGCGCCGGCCGGGACCGGGACGTTGAGCACCGCAGTGCCGGACGCATCGGCGATGGCGTAGGACAGGTAGGAGAACGGCGCGCTCAGGGAGACGGTCACCGGACCGCACGGCGTGGAGGCCAGGCCGGGGCCGGGGCCGACCAGGGAGTAGGCGTAGCCGACCCGGGCGAAGGGGAGGCAGTCGGTCACGGTCAGGGAGGCGGTCGAGCCCGCGACCAGGCCGGTGACGGTCAGGACCGGATTGCCGGTGAGGACCGTGACCGCGCCGGTCATGCCGAAGCCGACGTGGACGTCGCACTGGTAGCTGTAGACGTTGCCGTTGGCCGGGGCGGCGGCGAGGAAGGCGGTGTCGAAGGTGATCGAGTAGGTGTTCGGCGCAGTCACCGGCGCGCCGGAGAGGAACAGGCCGTCGACCGAGTTGACGTTGTGCAGGCCAGAGACCCAGTTCCAGATCACGGTGTCGCCTTCGTCGATGGTGAGGCTGGCCGGGCTGAAGCTGGTGCCGACCAGGTCGACGGTGTAGGTGCTCTGGGCGGTGGCGCGAGAGGCGCCGAGGAGCAGGAGGGTGGCGGAAATGAAGAGTGAGAGACGGCTCACGGGCATGGCGGTGGCTAGGGTGTGGCGGGAAGAGGGGGCAGGCTGGCCCAGCCTATACCCAGCGGCCGGTTTCTGCTCGGCAGCCGCCAGGGAAGCCGCCCGTACCCTCATTCCGACTGCCCAGGCGGCGCCGGCAGCCCGGTCCGCGTCCGGTCGACGTCGAAGCCCAGCCCGCGGAACCAGCCGAACAGGTCGTGGCCGACCGCCAGGCTCCA
>JACNJP010000420.1 GCA_014382465.1 Planctomycetota bacterium | reverse complement strand
CTGGACGAGGCCGCCGGCCGCGGCGCCGGCTTCCTGGCCGAGACCTGCGCCGAGGGGGAGGAGGCTGCGGCGCCGGCTGCGGGCGCCGGAGTCCGGCTGGTCCACCTGCGCTACGGGGTGGTCCTGGCGCGCGACGGCGGCGCGCTGAAGAAGATGCTCCCGGCCTTCCGGTTGGGCCTGGGCGGCCGGCTCGGCAGCGGCCGCCAGTGGATGCCGTGGCTGACCCTCGAGGACGCCGTCGGCATGATCGATCACGCGATCGCCTGCGACGGGCTGGCCGGCCCGGTGAACGCCGTCGCCGGCTCGGTGCGCAACGTGGAGTTCACCCGCGCCCTGGGCCGGGCGATGCGCCGGCCGGTGGTCTTGCCGGTGCCGGCGCCGCTGCTGCGGCTGGCCTTCGGACAGATGGCCGAGGAGCTGCTGCTCGCCGGCCAGCGGGTGCGGCCGCGGCGTCTGGCGGAGACCGGCTTCCGACCGGTCCAGCCGGAGCTGGAGCTGGCGTTGCGAGACCTGCTCTAGCCGTCTTCGCGAAGCGGACCGAGGAACGGAACGGACTCGGCCGACTCGGCGTTGGCGGCGGCATCCCGCAACTGGAGTTCGGCGCGCTCGACCTGACCCGAGAGCGAGGAGTAGGTCGAAGGGGTCAAAGCTAGGATCCAAGCGCCATGCCGGATCACGCCGTCCTCGGGGTAGCGGAAGATGGACTCGGTCGGCCCCAATCGAGTCCCTTGAGACCAAAGCCGGTATTCCCCCTGCTGGAAGAAGCCGGCGGCGGTGCCTTCTCCACCGAATGCATAGCGGACTCCGCCGCTTCGTCCGACGTCCGCTCGCACCAGGAGGCCGTTGATCTCGATGGGGAAACCGCCAGGATCAGTGAATTGACAGCGCAGGTATCGAGCACCGTCCTGCATCCGAGCCGTCACGGTCCGAGCTTCGTCCAGGTTCAGACGGAAAGGCTCGACCGGGGCGTTCCATGTCCCGAATGGGCCTCCGCGCGCCGCGCCGACCTCGTAGGTTCCTGGCTCGAGGGAGAACCGGTATTCCGAGTCCTGCACCCAGCGGCCTAGTGCCCCGATCGACTCCTGGGAAGATCCCGAGAGGAAGGATGGCTGGGTGGTTCTCGTCTCCAGGGCGGCTTCTCGGTTGAACACGAGGTTCAAGCTCTCCGGGGGCGGGTCGGGCAGTGCCGAGGACGGCTCGAACCTGATGCGGAGCGGGATCCTGGTCTGCGGCGGGGCGTCCGCCGGATGCTGGCGTCTCAGCGGCTCGAGCTCAGGATCGCGGAGTGGACGGAACTGAATCTTCCGAGAAGGGTAGGCGCCGCCGAAACCGACCGTGGCCTCGGGCAGCTCCAGAGGATCCGCGCCTTCCCAGAGGAACTCCCAGTGGATCCACTCATCCGGCGCCAGCTCAGTCCGCTGCTGCATCCTCCGCTCGAAGCCCCCGAGCGCCAGGTCGTTGCTCACGGAGGAACCACCGAGGCGCTGATCGGAGAGGACCACGGAGAGCGAATTGACCGTACTCGGAGCACAGATGAAGCCCCACGCGAAGATCTTTCCGAGCGAGATCTCGATATCCTCCCGCGGCGCGTCGAGCGGGACCGCGAGATGGCCGATCCGGTAGCCCTCTGCCTCGACTTGGAGACGCAGCAAGCCGCTGCGGCCAAATAGAAGGAGCTGGACTTCCCCTCGGGCGTCGGTGGCGGGCCAGGGGTGGTCGCCCGGGAGGAAGAAGGGCGATCCAACTCGGAGCGAGGCGCCGACGACCGGATCCCCTGCGAGATCGGAGACCCGCACCAAGCATCCTTCGGCGGCTCCGAGTTCGAGTTGGAGATGCAAGCCGTCACTATCGCCTCTCCAGCCGGCGGACAACGGGCGTGCCGGCACTCGGCCTTCCCACCAGAATCGAAAGCCACTCGCAGAGGGCAGCGCCTTCCCAGTCTGGAACTGCCAATTGGGCGGGATCTGGAAGGCTCCTTGGCGGACCGCCACGCTCGAGGATGCCTGGCCGCCGACAGCGGCCAGCTCCAATTCCCCGTCAGCCGCTAGGACCTGCCCTTCGCTGGTCAGCCGGCCTTCGAGGACTGGCGGCGGGAAGGAGAGTGGGTTGCGGGCACCGTCATCGATTTCGGCTTGGGCTGCCGCGACCACCATCGGTCGATCGAGGAGCGACGAGGCTGTTCCGGGATTCTGATCTCGGCCATCGCCAGCCGTTCCGGGCCAGAACGAGATCGCGCCTACTCCGAGGAGCAGCACCGAGCCCACGGGAACCAGAAGTTTCTTGGACATCAGGAGAGAGAGGAGGGTGAAATGAAAGGGCGCCGGTTTGAAGCCGGGAAGCCCGCCCGCCAGCGCGAAGCAAGGGCTCCGCCAGTCCTGCCCGACCTGCTCCTCGAGCCGTTCACGCAGCCGGGCGATCGCCCGCTGCAGGCGCTTGCGGATCGTGCCCACGGGCTCCCCCTGGCGCTCGGCGATCTCTCCTGGATTCAGCCCTTCGAAGTAGCGCTGGAGGATCACCTGGCGCTGGGCTTCGGGCAGGCGCAGCACCTCCTCGGCGATGCGGGTCTGGAGTTCGGCGAGGGCGAGGACCTCGGCCGGCGGCATCTGCGCGGTGCGATCGACGGCGAGGCGACGCCCACGCGCCTCACGGCGGCTGCGAGACCGCCCCTCGTCGGCCGCCATGGTCTGACGCACCTGCCCCTGCCATCCCTTCACCCAACCACCGCTCCGCGGCGGCACCCCGTCGGCGGTGAGCCCAGTCCCCTGCACCTAGTCCTCCGCCCCCTCTTCC
>JACNJP010000031.1 GCA_014382465.1 Planctomycetota bacterium | reverse complement strand
TCGCGCCACGTCCCGGGAGCGTCGTCGCTCGCGGCGGGAGCCCCCTCGGCCGGCGGGTGGCCGGCGCCCCCGACGTGCTCCGGACCGGCGTGGGCGAGCCGCAGCCCTGCCCCGAGGAGCGGGCCGAGCTCGCCCTCCCCTCGCTGACCCCGCGCCAGAAGGCCTCCTGGCTGGGGCTGCTGGTGGGGGTGGCCGAGTGCATCGCCCTGGCCGCGCTGTTCCGCGTCAAGGGGGGCGCCGCGGTCTACTGGGAGGACCCGGAAATGCGCCTCCAGGTCATCGCCATCTTCATTGGGGTAATGGTCTTACAGACGATTCTGATGGCCGCGGCGAGCCGCCGGGCGGACGAGCGCGATCTGCGGGTGATCCGCACCGCGCCGCAGTTCCAGGCGGTCGGGCTGCTGCTCGGGTTGGCGGCCTGGAACATCTGGCTGGGGGAGAACTTCCATGACCAGGGGGCGGTGCCGATGGTCTACATCTACCTGAGCCTCGGCTCCCTGTTCATCCTCTACCTGAGCTGCTGGTTCGCCGGCGTGCTGCTCGGCTACCGTCTGGGCCGCTTCCATGGCCAAGGCTGAGATCAGCAACCAGATCCGCCGGCTGCGCTTCGAGCACGGCGAGATGACCCAGGCGGAGCTGGCCAAGCGGGTCGGCTGCACCCGCCAGACCATCGTCCTGCTGGAGCAGGGACGATATGCGCCCTCCTTGGCGCTTGCGTTTAGAATAGCCCTGGTCTTCGACCTCACCGTAGACGGCATCTTCCGCTACGAGGGAGAACTGCAATGAACCTCATCCGCTGGATCACCTCGACCCTGCTGTCCGCCCTGCTGCTGCCGCAGATCCTGGGCATCGGCAGCGACGCCAAGGCGGCCCCGATGCCGCCCGAGCTGCAGGAGCAGCTCGCCCAGCTCGCCGCCCAGGTGGAGGTGCAGGGAGCCCAGGTCACGGCCACCCAGGGTTCCTTCCTCGTGATCGCCACCGATGACGTGCTCGGTTTGCTCCAGGACGGGCTCGAGGGTCTCCAGCCGATCGTCGAGGTCGTCAACCAGGTGAAGAACGCGACCTCCGGGCCGGCGGTGCTGCCGCCCGGCGTGCGGCTGGCGCGGGTGACCTTCGAGCTGGCAGTTCCGAAGGGCGGTCACCGGGCCGACTGAGCCCGCCGCCGGAGCTCCACCCACGCGGCGCGACGTCACCAGGAGGCTCTCGGGATGCTGCCGCCGCTCGTGAAGACCGTCCTGCTGCTGACGGCCTCGAACGTCTTCATGACCCTGGCGTGGTATGCCCACCTCAAGGAGCTGAGCCACAAGCCGTGGATCGTCGCCGCCCTCGTGAGCGGCTGAGCCGGATCCGGCGCCGAGGCTGCGCTGGGCCGATCCTCCGTGGACCGCGGCGGCTCCGGGATCCAAGATGGGCCCCGCCGCCTCGCGCGGCGCCGGTTCCCATGGCTGCTGCTCCGCTGATCCTCTTGCCTGGTCTCGACGGCACCGGCCGCCTGTTCGACCGCGTCTCGCCCGAGCTGGCGCGGTTCGCCCCGGTGGAGCGAGTGTCGTATCCGATGGAGCGCGGGCTGGGGTACGCGGAACTCCAGCGCGTGCTCGAGGCCAAGCTCCCGACCGCGGATCCCTATGTGCTGGTGGCGGAGTCCTTCTCCGGACCGATCGCGATCGAGCACGCGGCCGCCCGGCCGCCGCTGCTGCGCGGGCTGGTGCTGGTGGCGACCTTCGCGGCCAACCCGCTGCCGCTGCCAGGCAGCTGGCTGCGCCCCTTCGCGGGCCTGGCGCGGCCTCGGATGCCCAAGGCCTTGACGCGGCTCCTGCTCGTCGGCGGCGACGCGCCGGCCGACCTGGTCGAGGAGGTCCGGGCGACCGTGGCGACGATGGATCCGGCGGTGATCGCCCAGCGGATCCGTCAGGTCCTCTCGGTGGACCGCCGCGCCCGGCTGGCGTCGATCGCCGCGCCCACGCTCTACCTCGGCGGATCCCGCGACCGGCTGGTCGGCGCGCGCGGCTGGAGGCAGTGCGCGGCCGGGATCCAGGATCTGCAGCGCGTGTTCCTGGACGCCCCGCACCTGGTTCTCCAGCGTCGACCGAAGGAGTCGGCTGCGGCGATCGAGGCTTTCCTCGGGCGCCTGGATCACGAGTGAGCGGGCGGCTGGGCGGTTCGTCGCGACTTCGAATGCCGGCGGAACCCGAACGAGGTGATCGTGTTCCGGGCGGGCCATGAAGTTCTCTCTCGCACTCTCCACGTTGGCCGCGGTGGCGGTCGCGGTGGTGGCGCTGCCCTCCGGCGCCGCTGCTCAGGGTGGCGGCTTGCTGCCGCCGCCGGCGCCGCCCGGAAACCCCGTCACCACCTCGAAGGCCCTGCTCGGCAAGGCGCTGTTCTGGGACGAGCAGTTGAGCTCGACCCGGACCCTGTCCTGCGGCGGCTGCCACCTGCCCGAAGCCGGCGGCTCCGACCCGCGCTCGGTGCTGGGCGATCCCCGCAGCACCCACCCCGGCCCGGACGGCGTCTTCGGTACCGCCGACGACGTCGCCGGCTCGCCCGGCGTGACGCGCAGCGCCGCCAGCGGCCTCTACGTCGCCGATCCGGTCTACTCGCTGGCGCCGCAGGTGACCGGCCGGCGCGCGATGCCGGCGATCAACGGCGGCTACGGCCCGCGGATGGTCTGGGACGGCCGCGCCGGGGAGGGGTTCCGCGACCCGATCACCAACCCGGGCGTGCTGACCCAGTTCGCCGCGCCCGCGAGCCCGGTGCGCGGCCCCCCCGCGGGCGACGGCGAGGTGGGGGGCGGG
>JACNJP010000334.1 GCA_014382465.1 Planctomycetota bacterium | reverse complement strand
CCGGCCAACCCCTACTACCTCCAGTACCACCTGGTCGGGCTCGACGGCAAGGGCCAGCGCCGCGTGACCTCGACCGAGCTGCACCACTCCAACTTCCAGCTCTCGCCGGACCACGAGTGGATGGTGGCGCAGTTCGAGTCGGTCAATGTCCCGCCCTGCACCGCTCTCTACCGGACCAAGGACGGCGAGCGGGTGGCGCTGATCGCCGAGAGCGACCCGGGGAGCGCCGCGGACCTCGCTGAGATGTTCCAGTTCAGGTCGGACGACGACCGCTTCGACGTCTACGGCGTGCTCTACAAGCCCGCGGACTTCGACCCGGCCAAGAGCTACCCGCTGCTCGACCCGCTCTACGCCGGCCCCGACACCCAGGAGTTCCCCGCCGACTACGTGGCGACGCCGCAGCGCGAGACCCAGCGCGGCTACCTGGTGATGAAGGTCAACAGCCGCGGCACCGCCAAGCGCGGCAAGGCCTTCCTCGGCGCCACCTACCTGCGGCTCGGCGACGTCGACATCCAGGACCAGGCCGACGCCGTCAGGCTGCTGCGGCAGCGGCCGTACGTCGACGGCGACCGCGTCGGCATCTACGGCGTGTCCTACGGCGGCTACATGGCGGCGATGGGAATCTTCAAGCACCCGGACGTCTTCACCGCGGCGGTGGCGGCCTCGGCGGTCACCGACTGGCGCAACTACGACACGATCTACACCGAGCGCTACATGAGCACGCCGCAGCTCAACCAGAAGGGCTACGACACCGGCGCCGCGATGACCTACGTCGAGGACTTCAAGGGCAAGCTGCTGATCACCCACGGCATGGTCGACGACAACGTCCACCCGAACAACGCCTTCCAGCTCATCGAGGCCATGGACCTGGCCGGCAAGCCCTACGAGAGCCGCTTCTGGCCCAAAGTCGGCCACGGCGTCGGCCGCGGCGGCAGCGACACGATCTGGGGCTTCTTCGCCCGGGCGCTGAAGCCGGGCTCCTGAGCCTGGACCGCGCCGCCCGCAGCTGACCGGGCTGTGCGATGGACCTCGGGCGGCAGCCACGTGGAGATGGCCTGGGGAGATGTCCGTCCCCGGGCCGCGGAACGACCGGGTGCGGGTCTGCCCTCCGGAGCGCCGAGCGTGCCGAACCGCCGTGCGCTGCTCGGGGGAATTTTCGCGTCCAGCCGCGTCCAAGAGAAGGAATCGAGGCAACCAGATCCCTCCAAAGCGGTCGCTACACTGAGTTCGTTTCCAACCCCGGCCCGGACGGTCGTGCAGCCGTCAACCCTCCAGATCCAGGAGTTCCCCCGTGACCGAATTCGAATTCCACCACGTCGGCGTGCCCACCCAGACCGAGCAGGAGGGCGAGAGCTACATGGAAGGCGCCAAGCTCTACATCACCGACCCCACGGCCCACCCCTACCGGGTCGAATTCCTCCGCTTCGAGGAGGGCAGCCCGATGCCCGAGCTGCTCAAGACCCACAACCACGCCGCCTTCGTGGTGCCGAGCATCGCCGACGCCATGGCCGGAAAGGAGGTCGTCCTGCCACCCTTCGACGCGACCGAGGAGCTGCGCGTCGCTTTCATCCGCGACGGCGACGCCCTCATCGAGCTGATGGAGAAGAAGTCCTAGGTCCTGGGCCCGGCCCTCCCTTCCCCGATTGCCATGAAGAAGTTCCTCAACGATCCTGGACAGCTCGTCGACGAGCTGCTCGAAGGCTTCGCGCTCGCCCACTCCAAGACCGTCGCGCTCGCCGGACCGAATCTCGTCGTCCGCGCCCAGCCCAAGGCCGCGGACAAGGTCGCCCTCGTCACCCTCGGCGGCAGCGGCCACGAGCCCGCCCTGAGCGGCTTCGTCGGCCCCGGCATGCTCGACATCAGCGTCCCCGGCGAGATCTTCGCCGCTCCCGGCCCGCCCCGCGTGATCGAAGCGCTGCGGCTGGCCGACCGCCCGGCCGGCGTGCTGTTCGTGGTGCTCAACCACGAGGGCGACGTCATGACCGCCAACATCGTCATGAAGATGGCGGCGAAGGAGGGGCTGAACGTGAGGATGGTGCTGACGCACGAGGACATCTCGGCGCCCTCGCGCGAGGACCCGAGCGACCGCCGCGGCCTGGTCGGCTGCCTGGCGGTGATCAAGGCCGCAGGCGCCGCCGCCGAAGCGGGCCAGTCGCTCGATGAAGTCCACGCCGTGGCTGAGGCCATGGAGCGAAACATGGCGACCCTGGCGGTGGCCGTCAGCAACGCCACCCACCCGGCCACCGGCGAGGCCATCTCTGACATCGCCGCCGACCAGATGGTGGTCGGCATGGGCCAGCACGGCGAAGCCGGCGGCGGCACCTACGAGATGAAGAGCGCCGACGAGACCGTCGGGCTGATGCTCCCCCACCTGGTCGAGGACCTCGGCATCCAGGCGGGCGAGCAGGTGCTCGTCCTCCTCAACGGCGTCGGCTCCACCACGCTGATGGAGCTCTACGTGGTGATGCGGCGGGTGCGCCAGTCGCTGGCCGACCAGGGCATCACGATGGCCCGCAGCGCCGTCGGCAACTTCCTCACGGTGCAGGAGATGGGCGGCTTCCAGATGTGCCTGGCGCGCCTCGACGCCGACCAGCTCGCCTTGTGGGACGCGCCGGCCCACTGCCCGGCGCTCACGATCCAGTAGCGCTCATGACCGACTCGATCGACTGCGCCGCGATGGCGGCGATGCTGCGCCACGCGGCGGGCGGGGTGCGGGAGCACGAAGGCGAGCTCTCGCGCCTCGACTCCTTCGGCGGCGACGGCGACCACGGCACCACCATGGTGCGGGCGATGGCGCAGCTCGAGGGCGCCATCGACGGCGTGACCGACGGCAGCCTGCGGACGCTCCTGAACGACGTCGGCTGGGCCATCATGGGCACCGACGGCGGCGCCACCGGTCCGCTGTTCGGCTCGCTCTTCATGGCCATGGGCGAAGCCGCGCCCGAGACCGGCGCGGTGGAGGCCGATGGGGTGGCGGCGATGTTCAGCGCGGGTTTGGCCGGAGTGCGGCAGAACACCCGCGCCCAGCTCGGCGACAAGACCGTGATCGACGCCCTGGTGCCGGCGGTGGAGGCCCTGGAAGCGGCGGCCGCTGACGGCGGCAGCATCGGCGCCGCCCTCGAGGCCGCGGCGGCGGCGGCCGAGGCCGGGGCCGCTTCCACCAGCGACATGGCGGCCCGCTTCGGGCGGGCCAAGAACATCGGCGAACGGAGCAAAGGCGCGCAGGACCCGGGCGCGACCTCCATCTCCTTGATCTTCCGGGGACTGTGCGAGGGAGCGAAGACCTGTGGTTGATGCGAGCGACCAGGCCAAGGACCCGGGCAAGAGCTTTGCCCCCACCATCCCCGTCGACCCCCAGGGCTTCTTCCTGAAGGGCTCGGCGCACCTCGGCTGGGGCATGAAGAACCGCCTGTCGCGGATCTTCAACCCCGCCACCGGCCGCACCGTGATGCTGGCCTTCGACCACGGCTACATCATGGGGCCGACCTCGGGCATCGAGCGCATGGACCTGGCGATCCCGCCGCTGATCCCCTACGCCGACTGCCTGATGTGCACCCGCGGCGCGCTGCAGTCGTGCATCCCGCCGACGGCCAACAAGCCGGTGGTGATGCGCTGCTCGACCGGCGCGACGGTGCTCAAGGACCTCAGCAACGAGGTCATCGGCGTCAGCGTCGAGGACGCGCTGCGGTTGAACGCCGCCGCCGTCACGACCATGGTCTACGTCGGCGCCGAGTACGAGAAGGAGTCGCTCGACAACCTCGGCAAGCTCATCGACGTCGGTAACCGCCACGGCATGCCGACCCTGGCCGTGACCGCGGTCGGCAAGGAGATGGTGAGGGACTCGCGCTACCTCGGCCTGGCCTGCCGGGTCGCCGCCGAGCTCGGCGCCCACTTCGTCAAGACCTACTACTGCGAGCCCGGCTTCGAGGAGGTGGTGGCCGGCACGCCGGTGCCGGTGGTCATCGCCGGCGGCAAGAAGCTGCCCGAGGCCGACGCCCTCGCCATGGCCTGGAAGGCCATCGACCAGGGCGCGGCCGGCGTCGACATGGGCCGGAACATCTTCCTGGCCGAGGATCCCGCGGCGATGATCCAGTCGGTGCAGGCCGTCGTCCACGACGGGCTGCGCCCGGAGCAGGCCTTCGAGCTCTACCGCTCCCTTGAGAGCGACCACGAAATGCAAGGGTCGCGCTGAGCGCCCGGACACCGAGACGAGGAACCATGACGATGACGTTGACGATGAAGACGGTGATTGCGGGCTCCTGCGCGGCGGTCGCGCTGGCCTGCGCGATCGGCAGCTGCACCTCGGAGGATCAAGATCTGATGGCATACCAGGGCTACGGCAACGACCACTACTACGGACCGGACGGCGCCTTCGACGCCGAGGCCGCCAAGGCCGCCTACTACGAGATGATGGAGCACTTCGGCTACCCCATCCCGGAGCGCCTGCGCGGCGAGGACTTCTGGACCCTCGACTTCGCCCTCGGCCAGTTCACCGAGGCGGGCATGGCCGGCATCTTCTGGATGAACAACCAGGAGCACGACTACATGGGCCACGAGATCTACCTGCTGCCCGGGCAGATGATCCCCGAGCACTGGCACCTCGCCACCGCCAACGGCCGCGCCAAGGTCGAGGGCTGGCACCTGCGCCACGGCTCGGTGACGCTCTACTCCGAGGGCGAGCCGAGCCCGACCGCCGAACTGGACATCCCGCCGCTGCACCGCGACATCGCCGTCGCCCGCAGCGCCACGGTGCTGAAGCCCGGCGAGTACGGCATGCTCGCCAAGCCCGAGGAGAAGCACTGGATGATCGCCGGCCCCGAGGGCGCGATCGTCAGCGAGTACGCCTCCTTCCACGACATGGACGGGCTGCGCTTCACGCACCCGGACATCAAGCTCTAGGGCTCCACCCGCCACCACCACCGCCGCGGCCGCCGGAAGACGATGCGAAACAGCTTCTCCTCCTTGTTCTTGACCCTGCTTTGCGGCGCGCCGCTGCTCGCCCAAGGGCAGGACTCCCTCTATCAGCGCCAGGATTCCTGGGCGGAGACCATGCTGGCTTCGAGGGCGCACTACTTGTCACTCGAGGAGCAGCCCGGGATCGAGCTGGGGCCCTGGTGGGCGACCGCGCCGCTGCCAGCGGCGGACTTCTCGGTGGCGCTGTTCCCCGAGTGGACGATCGACCTCGGGTCGGCCGACGCCGACGGCGAGCCGCGCTGGACCCGGCGCGACGGCTGGAGCGACGGCGTCGCGCACGGGCTGGCGATGCGCGACCACGCGTCGACCTACCTCTACCGCACCATCACCGCGGCCGAGGCCGCCACGGTCACTGCCCGCCTCGGCAGCGACGACGGCCTGGCGGTGTGGCTCAACGGCGCGCCGGTGCTCTCGAAGGACGTCGCCCGCGGCCTCGCGGTGGACCAGGACAAGGTCGCGCTGGGCCTGGGTGCCGGCGAGAACCACCTGCTGCTCAAGATCCACAACCGCAGCGGCGGCCACGGCTTCGCCTTCTCCTTGCGCGACGACCCGCTGACGCCGCTGTGGCGCCGGATCGCCGCCGACTTCCCGCTCGAGGCGGGGAGGATGCAGCGCAACCTGCCCGGCGGCGCCCACCTCCGCTGGTTCGACGAGGGGCCGGAGCTCCCCGTCAGCCACGAGCTCGTCCGCCGGCTGGCGACGCAGATCGGCGCCCCCAGCGGCAGCGTCGAGGCCATGCTGGCCGGCGCGACCGGGCTCGACGACCGCGCCGTCCTCGACGGCTACCTCGAGCTCTGCGAGGTGCAGGACGCGCTCCGCGAGCTCGACGGCCTGAACCTGCCGGCCCTGCGGCGCGCCATCGAGGACCTCGCTGCCAGCGACCCGGAGCTGGCCGACCGCGGCGCCGCCCGGCTCCGCTTGATCGAGCAGATCGAGTCCTACCTGCCCGCCATGCGCAGCCGCCTGCTCGGCGGCGCGCCGGCGGCCGTGAAGGAGATCAAGCTCAGGATCGACGGCGTCCAGGCCCTGCGACGCGAGGCATTGCTCGACAACCCGCTGCTCGACTTCGACCGCCTGCTGGCGGTGAAGCGCCGCGCCGACAGCCCCGCCCTCGGCCTGCCGCAGAACTGGCAGGGAAACTGCTCGCTGCCCCGCGACGGCTACGAGGACGAGCTCGTCACCCTGTCGCTGCGCGGCGGCGCCGCCTCCGTCGAGTCCTTCTTCCGGCCGCCGACGCCGCGCATGCTGGCCGACGTCGACCTGCACTTCGACGCCGATCGGATGCTGTTCTCGATGGTCGACGATGCCAAGAAGTGGCAGATCTGGGAGCTCGGTGCCGACGGCGCCGGCCTGCGCCAGCTCACCGAGAGCGCCCACCCGGCGATCGACAACTACGACGCCTGCTACCTGCCGGACGACCGCGTCATCTTCGACTCGACGCGGGTCTTCCAGGGCATCCCGTGCGTCGGCGGCGCCGACGCCGTCGCCAATTTGTTCCTGCTCGACGAGAAGGACGACAGCCTGCGCCAGCTGTGCTTCGACCAGGACCACGACTGGTGCCCGACCGTGCTGAATGACGGCCGCGTCCTCTACGCCCGCTGGGAGTACTCGGACACGCCGCACTACTTCACGCGCATCCTGTTCAACATGAACCCGGACGGCACCGGGCAGGCCGAGTACTACGGCTCGAACTCCTTCTGGCCGAACTCGCTGTTCTACGCCCGGCCGATCCCCGGCCACCCCTCGCAGGTCGTCGCGATCGTCTCCGGTCACCACGGCGTGCCGCGCATGGGCGAGCTGGTGGTGTTCGATCCGGCCAAGGGCCGCTTCGAGGCCGACGGCGTGGTGCAGCGCATCCCCGGCTGGGGCGAGAAGGTCGAGCCGGTCATCAAGGACCAGCTCGTCAACGACAGCTGGCCGCGCTTCCTCCACCCCTACCCGCTGAGCGAGAAGCACTTCCTGGTCTCCTGCCAGCCGAGCGCCGAGGACCCGTGGGGCATCTACCTGGTCGACCTGTTCGACAACGTGCTGCTGCTGGCCGAGATGGAGGGTCACGCGCTGTTCGAGCCGATCCCGTTCCGCGCGACGACGAAGCCGCCGGTGATCCCGGACCGGGTCGACCTCGCGCGCGACGACGCCTCCGTCTACCTGGCCGACGTCTACGCCGGCCCCGGCCTCGCCGGCGTGCCGCGCGGCACGGTCAAGGACCTGCGCGTCTACGAGCTGCACTACGCCTACCCCGACATGGGCGGCCACAAGCACGTCGCCGTCGAGGGCGGCTGGGACGTCCACCGCATCCTCGGCACGGTGCCGGTCGAGGCCGACGGTTCGGCCGCCTTCCAGGTGCCGGCCAACACGCCGCTGGCGGTGCAGCCGCTCGACGAGGACGGCCGCGCGGTGCAGCTCATGCGAAGCTGGTTCACCGCCATGCCCGGCGAGACCCTCTCCTGCGTCGGCTGCCACGAGAGCCAGAACACCACCCCGGCGGTGCGTCCCACCCTGGCCACCCGCCAGGCGCCGCGCGCCATCGAGCCCTGGTACGGGCCCGCCCGCGGCTTCAGCTTCAAGCGCGAAGTCCAGCCGGTGCTCGACCGCTCCTGCGTCGGCTGCCACGACGGCAGCGCCGACGAGAGCGGCCGGCCCATGCCGGACCTGCGGCGCAAGGACGAGAACGGCTGGGGCAACTTCACGCCGTCCTACCTGGCCCTGCACCCCTACGTGCGGCGGCCCGGCCCGGAGAGCGACTACCACCTGCAGAAGCCTTACGAGTACCACGCCAACACCAGCGAGCTGGTGCAGATGCTCGAGCGCGGGCACTACGGCGTCGAGCTCGGCCAGGAGGCATGGGACCGGCTCGTGACCTGGATCGACCTGAACGTGCCCGACCACGGCACCTGGGGCGAGCACCGCGGCATCGCCGCCGACTACCAGCTCCAACGCCAGGAGATGCTCAGCTGCTTCGCCAACCGGCCGGTGGACGTCGAGGCGGAGCTGGCCTCCGGTCCCGCCGCGCGCCCGGTGGTGGTGATCGAGCCGGTGCTACCGCAGCGGCCGCCCGCGCCCCCGCTCGGCGACGCGGAGCTCGCCGGCTGGCCCTTCGACGCCGCCGCAGCAGCAGCCAAGCAGGCCGGCAGCGACCTGCCGCGCGAGCTCTCGGTCGAGCTCGGCGGCGGCCTCAGCATGGAGTTCGTCCTGGTCCCGGCCGGCGACTTCCTGATGGGCGATGTTGCCGGTCACGCCGACGAGCTGCCGCGGACCAGGGTGGCCGTGGCCGAGTCGTTCTACCTCGGCCGCCTCGAGGTCACCCGCGGCCAGTACTCCCGCTTCGATCCCGAGCACGACAACGGCTACCTCGACCAGCTCCACAAGGACCACACCACGCCAGGCTATCCGGCCAACGACCCGGACTTCCCGGTGATCCGGGTCAGCTGGCTGGAGGCGGTCGCCTTCTGTGATTGGCTCAGCTCCCGCACCGGGCTGGCGTGCAGCCTGCCCAGCGAGGCGCAGTGGGAGTGGGCCTGCCGCGGCGGCGCCGCGACGCCCTTCTCCTTCGGCGACCTGGACACCGACTTCGGCGCCTGGGCGAACCTCGCCGACGCCTCGATCAGCCTGCTTGCTGTGACCGGCGTCAACCCGCAGCCGATCGCGAATCCGAGCCCCTTCGAGGACTTCCTGCCCAAGGAGTCCCGCTTCGACGACGGCGCCAAGCTGATGGCGGAGGCCGGCCGCTACGCCGCCAACCCCTGGGGCCTCCAGGACCTGCACGGCAACGTCTGGGAGTGGACCCGCTCACGCTTCGCCGCCTACCCCTACCGCGAAGACGACGGCCGCAACGACACCGGCGGCGGCGGTGACCGCGTCGTCCGCGGCGGCTCCTGGAACACGCGGCCGATGTCGGCCCGCTCGGCGTCACGGCTGCAGTACCGTCCCTACCAGGCGGTCCACGACGTCGGCTTCCGGGTGATGATCCTCGCCCGCTGATCCACCGACCTGGGGCGCCCGGTTCCCGCGCGGGGGAGGCCGAGACGAGCTCACGGCCTCCCCTCCAGGATCACGGGAACAGGAAGGTGAGCGGGCTGCTGAGCCGGCAGGTCGCCGGTTCGAGGACCTGGAACAGCAGGGTCATCCCGGCCGCTTGCGACGGCACCAGCACCGTCACCGTGGCCCGGCCGCGGTCGTCCGCGGTGGCGTTGCCCGCCAGCCGCGGCGCCAGGAAATCGAAGTAGAGGCCGCTGCAGCCGGAGACCGCCGTGGAGCCGGCCTGGCTGCCGAAGTAGAGCCGCAGCTTCTGGCCCGGCGAGGCCTGCGTGACGGCGAAGTCGTTGTCCTGGCCGGCGAGGCCCGGCGTCGGCGGGGCCAGGAGAAGATCCTTGGCCATCGCATTCACGAGATCATTGAGAGGGATGAAGGTGATCTCGAACACGGTGCCGACCTTGGTGGTGCGGACGCTCATCCCCTTGGGGAAGCCAGTGACCTTCACATTGGCGAAATCGCCGGTCAGGCTGCCCCCAGCCCAGAGAATGTCGAAATGATCTCCGAACTGAGGTCTGAAGCCTGAGGCAGCGCGGACCTCGAGAGTCCCGTCCAGGTCGACCGAATCTTGGACCACGAGCTGATCGAAGCCGACGCCGGCGCCGAAACCGCCGATTTCGATCTCCACCGTGCCGTCTGCCTGGAGGTCGAGATCGCCACCGCTCAAGTTGAAGCCCGCGATCGCCGCGCCGCCCGCGATCCCGGGCGCGATCACACCGTGGTTGGTCAGGGTGGCTCCGCCGAGCACGATCCGGCCGTCTCCCTCGATGCGACCGCCGGCCTGGTTGTCCAGGGTGGCGGCGTTCAGCGTGAAGTCTACACCGGCGGCCGGGACCTGCAGACGGCCCTGGTTGCTCAGAGAACCGTTGCGCAGCTCGGTGTTCAGCTCGCAGCGGACGGTTCCGGTGTTGAGGAAGTCGCCGTCGAGAACCCGGCCGCCGCCGCCGCCGGATTCCGACAGCAGCAGGCCCTGGTTGACCAGGGTCTGCCCGGCCGGCACCGCCACCGTCGCGAGGTAGGCGCCGCCGGAGCTCAGGATCAGGCCGCCGGCGATCACCGGGTCCCCCACCGCGGTCAGGGTGGCGGCGCCGCCGTGGGTCCAGGACGGCAGGAGCTTCACCGTGGCGCCCGCCGGGACGGCGCCGGCGAGGGTCGAGAGCGGCTGGCCGACCACCACCTCCCCGCTGGCGCCCGAGCCGGGCGGGAACTCCAGCGCGGTGTCCAGCAGGACCACGGTGCCGCTGACCGCGCCGCCGCTCCAGACGAAGCGGCCGCTGTGCTGGAACAGGGAGCCCTGCGCGTCCAGCGTGCCGCCGGCGAGCTCGAAGTCGCTGCCGCTGGCGAGGTCGAGCAGGACCGACGGCTCGACCGTGAAGCTGCCGCTCGAGACGAAGGGCCCGTTGCGCAGCTCGCCGTGGCTGCCGGCGGTGAAGCTGCCCAGGTTGTCGACCGCGCCGTCGAGCACCGCCACCGGCCCGCCGGAGCGGAAGGCCAGGCTGCCGCGGTTGGTCAGGGTCTGGCCGGCCGGAACGGTCAGGGTGGTGTTGTAGGCGCCGTTGCTGGTCCACTCGACGGCGCCGTCGACCTCGGGGCTTCCGACGGTGGTGGCCTCGGCCAGGCCGGTGGACTCCCACGAGCCGTGGAGCTGGACCAAGGCGCCCGCCGGCACGGTGCCGGCGAGGGTGCTGCCGGCGCCGCACAGGCCGACCTGGCCGGCGGCGGTCGAGGAGGCGCCGAAGTCCAGGTCGCTGGCGATCAGGAAGGGCAGGCCGGTCACCGACCCGCCGCTCCACAGGAAGCTGCCGTCCTCCATCCGGAACTCGCCCTGGTTGTCGAGGGCGCCGCCGGCCAGCTCGAACTGCGTGCCGGGCACCAGATCGAGCCGGATCCCGGGCTCGACGGTGAAGCTGCCGGAGGAGACGAAGGGTCCGACCTTGATCTCGCCGAGGCTGGCGGCGGTGAAGCTGCCGCTGCTCGTGACCGCGCCCTCGAGGGTGCAGCGGGCGCCGGAGGCGAAGCGCAGGCGGCCGCGGCTGGTCAGCGTCTGGCCGGGCGGCACCAGCAGCGAGGTCTGGTAGCTGCCGTTGGTGGTCCACTCGAGGCCGCCGTCGACCTCGGGGCTGCCGAGGGTGGTGACGCTGGAGTGGCCGGCCGACAGCCAGGCGCCGTGCACCTCGACGGTGGCGCCGGCGGGGACCGTGCCAGCGAGGGTGCCTCCAGCCGCGCACAGCGCGACGTGGCCGGTGCCGGTCGAGCTGGGGCCGAAGTCGAGGGCGGCTCCCTTGAGGTAAGGCAAGCCGAGGACGTCGCCGCCGGTGAACGAGAAGCTGCCGCCGTCCTGGAGCCAAATGCCCTGGACGTCGAAGCTGCCGGCCTCCTGGATGAAGGCGAGGCCGGTTTGGCCGTCGACCTGCCAGGACGGAAGGACCTGGAAGCTGCCGCGGTTGAGGATCGGGCCGGTGTGGAAGCTGCTGTGCGAGTCCGCCAGGACCGTGCCCTCATTGGTCCACGGGCCGGTCACGCGGCGGCTGGTGGTAGAGCCGCCGACGATGTGGATCGTGCCGCGGTTGAGGAAGCTGGACCCCGGATCGACCGTCAGGTCCGACAGATAGGCGCCGCCGGACGAGCTGAAGGTCATCGTGGCGTCGTTGACGCAGGCGCCGTGCAGCGTGAGCTGGGCGTGGCTGGTGGCCCAGCGGCCGGTCAGCGTCAGATCGCCCAGGAGGGTGGTGTTCTCGAGCCACGACTGCCCCCAGACCCAGTGGTTCGCGGCGCTGGTGATCGGCCCGGTCCCCCACAGCCCGCCGTCGGTGATGTCGAGGGTCCCGGACTGGATGTCGCCGATGCCGTTGATGGTCAGGCTGCGGGAGAGCGGGATGATCAGGCTGAAGGCACCGGCCATCGTGAAGGCGTCGACGACTGGATCGATGTCGAGGGTCACGGTATGGCCGCCGCTGGCCGGCAGGGTCGCAGTGGTGCCCGGACCGTTCGGCACTCCCGGCGGCGACCAGTTGGCCGGCTGGTCCCAGAAACCGTCGCTAGGCAGAAACCAGGTGTAGTCCTGGGCGGGCGCCGGAGTGACCGGCAGGCCGAGGGTCAGGAGGACGAGCCAGCCGAAGAGCGGACAAAATAGACCACGCATGGGATCTCCATGGTGGCGGGGGGTTCTGAGGAAGGAGGCTCGATCCTAGAACAGCCGCCCGGGTCGGGCGACCTCGAACCGGATGTCGCCCCGGATCAGCCGCTGGCGATCTGCGCCCGCACGATCGGGATGCGCTGGCCGAGCCAGGTCTTCTTGGCCTGGAAATGGCCCCCGATCGCCGCCCCGGTGCCGATCCGGTTGTTGGGATCGAGCTCCAGCCACGGCGTCAGGATCGGCTCCACGGCGTCCAGGAAGGCGTGGATCCCCGGCTCCGCCAGCGGGCCGTCGAGCAGGTCGGTGAAGACCTGGCGGTACTCGGCGCGGATGGCCGGCGCGCCCAGCAGGTGATCGGCGTAGTGCTTGCCGGGGTTATAGATGTCCCAGCTCAGGTTGTTCATGACCGAATCGAGGTCCCACGGGAAGTAGAGCCGCTTCGAGCCGAAGGCGAAGTCGGCGAAGTGGATGTTCTTGCCCTTGGAGAACAGCGAGTCGGGGTGGCTGACCAGGGCGTTGACCGCGCCCAGCGTGAGCATGCCCTGGAGATCGATCAGCGCGCGGACCTCGCTCTCGAAGGCCGGCGGCGGCGGGGTCGAGCAGCCGCCGCTCGGCCGCTGGAACGGGTCGTAGCAGAGCGTCAGATAGGTGAGGCTGTCGCCGGTGCCGGCCTTGAGCACGTCGGAGTAGATATCGCCGAGCTTGTAGAGCCAGGTCAGGTTGTCGATCCACATCCCGCGGTTCTCGAGGAAGCGCTTGTCCCGCTGCTCGGCGTTGACGTAGACCCCGGTGTAGACGCCGTTGATCGTCAGCGTCGCCCAGTTCGCCAGCCCGGCCTCGTAGGAATAGCCCTCCGGCGCCGTGGCCATGCGGTGCAGCGCCCAGGCCAGGCCCTCGGTGACCACGTCCTCGTCGTCGCCGTTCTCGAGGCTGAGCTTCTTCAGGTCGTGCCACTCCTGGCCGGCGACGTACTCGTTGACGTCGATCTTCAGCGAGACCTTCTGGAAGCCCGTGCCGGCGTTGAGGGCGTCGCAAGACTTGCGCCGCACCGACACCAGGATCGGCGCCTCGCCGCTCAAGGCGAACCACCCCGGCACCTCGATGCTGAAGGAGGTGTCGGTCTGGACGGTCAGCCAGTCCGCCGGCGCCATCGTCAGGCCGAGGTGCAGGAGCCGGGTCGGTTCGAAGACCTCCGGCCAGCCGAGGCGGTTCGGCCGGGGCGGCTGGAGCTGCCGTTGGGCGAGGGCGGGGGCGGCGAGCAGGAGGATCGCGCAGGCGATCCGGAACGGGGAGGTCCGGGCCATGGGGATTCCGAGGGGGGCCGGGCCGGGGGGGAGGCCGGCTCCCGAGGCTAACACGGAAGGGCTGCCGCCCGCGGCCCCGGCCGAGCCGGCGGCCAGGCCTTCACTCCGCCCGCGGCTCCACCCCGAGCAGCTTGCGGACGAAGAAGTCGCGGCGGCGGCGGGTGCCATAGGGCGTCTCGGCGCAGCCATGGCCCTCTCCGGGCATGACCAGCAGCTCGAAATCCTTGTCGGCGGCGATCAGGGCGTCGACCACCTGCAGGGTCGAGGCGGGGTCGACGTTGCGGTCCAGCTCGCCGACCACCAGCCGCAGGGCGCCCTGCATGCGGGGGGCCTGGACGGCGTTGGAGCCCTTTTTGTAGTGCGGGCCGACCGGCCAGCCCATCCCCAGCCCGTTCCCCCAGATCTTTTTCATGCGGGTGTCGGAACAACCC
>JACNJP010000578.1 GCA_014382465.1 Planctomycetota bacterium | reverse complement strand
TCCACCGAGGCCAGCTCGAAGGCGGGCGGGCCGGCGCCGTGGCCGTCCCCGAAGCGGCGCCCCATGACGGCGGCTCCTGGCGCCACCACCTGGACCGCCGGGTCGGCTTCGACCAGCGCCACCAGCGCCGCGGGCAGCCCGGGAGCCAGGCTGACCCGGATCGGCGGCCGGTCCGGCAGGACCACCTCGACCGCGTCGTCGACAGCCAGCGGATCCCCGCCCGGCAGCGCCAGCCGCAGCCGCTGGCCGCGCGCCGCCAGGCTGCGGAAGCGCAGGACCGCGCCGTCCCCTCCGTTCGCCGCCAGCGGCGGCTCGCGGGTGAAGGGCAGCGCCGCCGGCTGGCCGTCGAGGCTGATCGTCAGGCCTCCGGGATCGCCGGCCACCTCCACCAGCACGTCGACCTGGTCCCAGCGCCCGGATTCGGCTTCGGAGATCCCGGCCGCCAGGAAGCCGCGGTTGCCGCCGCGCGGCTCCGGCTCGGGAGCGCGCCGCAGCACCGTGGCGCGGTCGGGGAGCAGCACGAGCTGCTCCGGCAGAAGCGGGGCGTCGCCGTAGAACCGCAGCTCGAGCGCCGCGCCCGGCCGCGACGCCGCCCAGGCCATTAGCTGCTCGCCGGCGCGCGACGGCGCTGCCTCCGGCGTCAGGCCCGCCAGGCGCTCCTCCAGCAGCCGGAGGTGCTCGCCGGGGCGCAGTAGCAGCCGCGCGGTGGCGCCGCTCCACCAGACCTCGCGGTGCTCGGCGGGCAGCGCGGCGGCGTCCTCGAGCAGCAGCTCGCGGCTGGCGGCGAAGCGGTCTCCCCAGCCGGCGCCGGCGCTGCCGTCGAGCAGCAGCAGGTGCTCGCGCTCGGCGGCCGGGTCCAGCCGGAAGCCGCCGGCGGCGAACCACAGCAGCGAGCAGATGGCCAGCAGCAGGACGTAGGCCCACGGGTGGCGGAAGCGCTTCACGAACACCCGGGCGCGGGTGTCCTCGACCGCCTCGCGCCAGAACAGGGTGGTGACGACCTCCAGCTCGCGGTGGCGCACCCGCAGCCGCTGCAGCAGGTAGAGGCCGGCGGCGATCGCCGCCCAGCCGGCCAGCAGCGCCGCCAGCGGCATCGAGGGGAAGCTCACGCCTGGTACCTCCCGGCCTCGAACAGGCTGGCGATCTGCGGCACCACCGGCTGGTCGGCGTCCAGCAGCAGCAACCCGGAGTGCCGCCGGCGGGCGAAGCCGGCCAGGGCCGACTGGAAACGCGCGTAGGCGGCCCGGTAGCGCTCGAGAACGGCGCCGGTGACGGTGACGTCCTGGCGCTCGCCGCTCTCGCAGTCGCGCAGCCGCAGGTCGCCCTGCACGCCGGGGTCGCGGTCGCTCGGGCGGACCACCTGCACCAGCAGCAGGCGGTGGCGCACCGTCTTCAGGGCCTCGACCACGGCCTCGACGCCGCGCGGGTCGAAGAAGTCCGAGATCACCACCGCCAGGCCGTTGCGCAGCGGCATGCCGCCGAAGCGCCGCAAGGAGCGCGCCAGGTCGGTCGGCCCGCCGGGGCCCAGCCGCTCCATGCGCCGGGCGAAACCGGGCAGGCTGCTCCAGCCCGACCGCGGCGGCACCAGCACCTCGAGGTCGGCCGCGAACGGGAACACTCCGACCCGGTCGAGCTGGCCCAGCGCGATCGCGGCGAAGGCCATCGAGGCCCGAAGCGCCGCCCGCGCCCGCGGCGGCTCCTCCTGCCACATGCTGGTCGACACGTCCGGCAGCAGGTAGACCGGCAGATCCTCGAGCTCCTCGAACAGCCGCAGGAAGACCTTGCCGAGCCGCCGGTAGAGGTTCCAGTCGACCGCCCGCAGATCGTCGCCGGGCGAGTAGGGCCGGAAGTCCTGGAACTCGATGCCGGTGCCGAGCGCCTTCGAGCGCTGCTCGGCGAAGCGCCCCCCGCGCGGCACCCGCTTGGCCACCAGGCGCAGGTGCTGCAGCGACTCGAGGAAGTCCGGGTCGAAGAGCTCTTCGGCGGCGACCGGCGCGGCCATGGTTTCTCGCTGCGGGGCCCGCCCGCTCAGCCCTGCGGCTGCACCTTGTCGAGCACCGCCGCCACCACCTGGTCGGGGGTGACCCCCTCGGCCATGCCGTGGAAGTTGATCATGACCCGGTGCCTCAGGCAGGCCGGCGCCGCCGCCCGGATGTCGTCGCAGCTGACGGCGAAGCGGTGGCCGAGCAGCGCCTTGACCTTGCCGCACAGCAGCAGCGCCTGCGCCCCCCGCGGGCTCGAGCCGAGGGCGACGTTGTCGCTGACCAGCGCCGGGGACCACTGGCGGTTCGGCTGGGTGCCGAGGACCAGGCGCACGGCGTGGTTCATGGCCGCCTCCGGCACCGGCACCGATCGCACGATGTCCCTTAGCTCGAGGATCTCGGGGCCGTGGCAGACCGCCTCCAGCGCGGCCTCAGCCGTCCCGGTGGTGCGTTCGAGGATGGTGCGGTACTCGGCCTCCTCCGGGTAGTCGACCACCAGCTTCATCAGGAAGCGGTCGAGCTGCGCCTCCGGCAGCGGGTAGGTGCCCTCCTGCTCGACCGGGTTCTGGGTCGCCATGACGCAGAAGGGCTCGTCGAGCTTGATGGTGCGCCGGCCGACCGAGATCTGCCGCTCCTGCATCGCCTCGAGCAGCGCCGACTGGGTCTTGGGGGTGGCGCGGTTGATCTCGTCGGCGAGCACCAGGTTGGCCACCAGCGGCCCCTCCTGGAAGCGCAGCTCGTGGCCGCCGCCCTCGGTCTCGACCAGCACCTGGGTGCCCTGGATGTCGGCCGGCATCATGTCCGGCGTGAACTGGATGCGCGAGAAGCGCAGGTCGACGGCGCTGCCGAGCGCGCGCACCAGCAGCGTCTTGCCGAGCCCTGGAACGCCTTCGAGCAGCACGTGGCCGCCGGCGAACAGCGCCGTCAGCACGCCCTCGACGACGTCCCCCTGGCCGACCATGGCGCGGCCCACCTGGGCGCGGACGCGCTCGTAGGTCTGGCGGAACTTCTCGGCCTGGACGCGGGCGGCCTCGCCGGCGTCCGGAGCCTTCACGGATTCGCTCATGTCTCCTCTCGGGTGCTCTGGCGCAGCTTCAGGAAGTAGTCGCGCACCAGGCTGCGCATCCACGGGGCCAATTCCTGGCGCCGGAGCGCCGCGGCGGCCCCCTGGCGCGGATCCCGCTCCGCCGCCGCCGCCGGCGGCGCCGGCTCGGCGCGGGGCTGGACCCGCTCCTGGGTGATCTTGGTCTTACCCGGGTTGGGCTGGCCCTTGACGCGGTCGGGGATCGGCACGCCCAGCACCAGGCTGGCGGTGCCGCGCGACTTCTTGGGCTGCGACGGTCCGCCGCGGCCCTTGGCGTCGGGGTTGGGCTGGCTGCCGAAGCCGATGCTCAGGTCGCGGCTCACCGGCGGCTTGCGGTCGCGCAAGGACGGCTGCATGCCGCCGCGCGACTCCTGGTCCTCCTCCTCGTCGTCGACGTCGTCCTCCTCCTCGAGGTCGTCGTCGTCGGGCGTGTTGACGTGGTCCTTGCTCGACCAGTCGGAGGCCGCCGGGTTGCGGTTGGAGCCGCGCGAGGAGCCGCGGCCGGCGGTCGAGCCCGACTCCTGCTCGTCGTTCTTCTCGGGCTTCTGGCCGGCCTTCGGCGGCGCCTTCTCGGGGGCCTTCTTCTTGGCGGCGCCGGTCTTCTTCTTGCCCGGCTTCGAGATCTGCCCCTGCTGCGACGGGCTGCCCTGGGCGCTCCCCGCGCCGGTCGACGACTCGGCGGCCGAGGACCGGCCGCTGCCGGTCAAGCCCTCGGTCTCGCGGCTGTCCTGCTCCTCGCCAGCGGAGGTGGCGTGGGTCTCGGCGGTCGCCTCGCGGTCGGGCGCCTGGCCCTCCTTCTCCTCGGCCGCCTCGGGGACGCCCGGCTCCTGCGCGGGCGGCTCGGCCTCGGGGGCCACCTCCAGCGCCGGCGCGCCGCCGGACGGGAGCGCCGCCGCCGTCGACCGCTCGAAGGCCGCTTCCGCCTCCCATCCGCCCAGCAGCATCCCGGCCATCAGCAGCAGCAGCGCCGCCGGCAGCGCCGGCAACGGGCCGCCGGCCGTCGGAGCGCGGTCGAAGCGCAGCCCGGCCCGGCGCGTCCGCTCGAGCTGGGCGCTGGCGTCGGCCACCGCCGCCTCCATGAAGGGGCTGCGCTCCGCCAGGCCAAGGAACTCGTCGGCCGCGGTCAGCCGGTCCTGGAGCCCGAGCTGCCGGTCCCACTCCCCCAGCGCCCGCTGGCGCCGGATCCGCCGCCGCCGGGCCCGGACCGTGTCCAGCGCCACCGCCAGGCCGTAGAGCCCGGCAGCGGCCGCCGCCCAGGGCCAGGCCTTCAGACGCAGGGCTTCGGCGCCGGCCAGGCGGCCGGAGAGCTGCAGCAGGGCGAACAGGCCGAGGACGGCCGCCGCCACGACCAGCCTGCGGCGCGCCGAGGAGGCCCGCTGGCTGCGCCCGGCCTCCCGCCGCAGGCCGCGCTCGGCGTCCCCGGCCAGCCGGTCGAGCTGGTCGTGGAGCGGCTGCCTGCCTCCGGAGCTCACGGCTGCTCGTCCTCCTCGGCGTGGCGCTGGGCCGCCTGGACCACCTGGCCGCTCCAGCGGTCCTGGAGGTAGGCGACGACGCTCACCTGCCGCGGGTCGATGGCGGTCGACATCTTGACCGTCTGGCCGCGGCCGCTGGCGATCGCCTGGTCGAGCCAGGCCGCCTGCGCCGCGGCCAGCTCGGCGAGCGGCTGCTCGTAGGCCTGGACCATCCGGCCGTCCTCCAGCTCGAGGAGGACGCCGTCGGCGCGCGCCGTCAAGGGCGCGCGCGCCAGCATGCGGTGGATCACCACCTTCGACTTGCCCGGGAACAGCACCCCGCGCTCGGCCAGCACCACGCACAGCCGCAGGTCCTTGGCCCTCTCCTGCGGCCCTTCGACCGTGACCTGGCCGCGCACGACGCCGTCCTCGACCTGGAGATCGATCGCCAGCTCCCAGTCGCTGGCGACGGCCAGCTCGGCGGTGGCGATCCCCTTGAGCTGGCGGTAGATGGCCTCGCGGTCGCGCAGGCGGCCGGCGCCCGGACCCTGGCGGCGGCCGTTGAACAGGTGCACCGTCGGCCGCGCGACGCTCCGCATCCGGGCGACCTCGAGCCCGTAGGGGCTGACCAACGGCTCCAGGCCGGGCTCCTCGAGGTGGTAGGAGAGGAAGGCGGCGTGGCCGTCGCGGAAGTGGCTGAGCAGGCCCTCGTTGGCCAGCGCGCCGGCCTGAGCGAAGTCCTCGAAGTTGCCGTTGGTGAAGAATTCCACCAGCACCACGCGGTTGGTCTCGGTCGCCGGGTCAGGCTCGTAGCGGGCGGCGGCGCCGAAGTTGAGCACCTTGCCCTCGATCAGGCGCTCGACCAGGTCGACCGAGAACGGCTCCTCGTCAGCCAGGTGGGGCTGGATCCGCTGCAGTCCCTCGATGGCCTGCGGGCCGCTCTCGGCCACGATCGCGGCCTGCACGTAGCGCGAGAAGGCCCGCCGCCAGCGCCCCTGGCTCTCGTAGTAGCGCCCCAGGTCGAGGTTGATCCGTCCGTCCTCGGGCAGGCCGAAGGCGGCCGACAACAGGTGCTTCCAGGCCTGCTGGTGACGGCCTTGGTCGAGGTGCACCTCGCCGAGCTTGGCGTGGATCCGGTGCGCCGAGTCGGGGTAGCGGTCCTTGCGCGCGGACTCGAGGCCGAGCTCGCCGGCGACGACGACGTAGGCCGGCCAGCCGTCCTCGGCCAGCTGCTTCATGCGGTCGAGGGCGGCGGTGGCGCGCAGGTCCTCCACCATCGAGGAGTCAGCCCAGGCCAGGGCGCGGCGCACGTCCTGGTCGGGCGCGCCGTCGTCGAGCCGCAGGCCCAGCAACAGGTCGGCGGCCTCGCCGGCCAGCCGGGCGCCGGGGAAGGCCGCGAGGAAGGCCTCGACCGCCTCGGGGTCCTCGTCGACCATGGCGCGGAAGTAGGCCAGGTCATCGTCCGGGAAGGCCGGCGGGGCGCTCGGCGTCAGCCGGGCCCAGCGGTTGACGCGGTCGACCTCGACCCGGAAGTGCTCGAGCAGGTTGAGGCCGACGACCCCGAACACGCCATCCGGGTGCGACAGGATCACCTCGGCCGGCCGCAGGGCGACGAACTCGGACAGGTCGAAGCTGCCCAGCCGCACCGGTCCGACGTCGCCGGCGGGGTGGCCCAGGCGGTCGGCCAGGTCGGCGTCGATCAGGCTGTCGTAGCGCGATCCGCCGAGGGCCATGGCCTTGGCCCCGCGGCCGTCGTGGCGCACCGGCAGCCACACCAGGTCGTCGCGCAGGGTCACCGGCAGGGTGACGCTGCCCTCCTCCTGCGGCGGCTGGCCGCCGGCCGCCGGCCGCGGCGGCTGGAAGTCGACGAAGCCGCGCGCCAGGTCGAAGACCAGGTGGAAGTCGCGCAGCACCTGGGCGCCGAGGGTGCCGACCACCGCGTTCTCCCCCATCTCCTGGGAGTGGTACTTGGTGAACTCATCGAGGGCGTCCTCGTCGCCGTGCTCCCGCTTCGGGACCACCACCTCGAAGTCGGGGAAGTGGATCCGGATCGGCGTCGGCTGGCCGTCCTGGGTCTCGGCCTTGAGCGGGTCGGCCGCCTTGTTGTGGAGCTGGAGGCCGCAGGGCGTGTCCAGGTCGAGGAACAGGTTGACCGGGACCCGCAGATGGGGCGTGCTCAGGTCGCACTCGAGCACCAGCCGGCCGGCGACCACCCGGACCGGCACGCGGCCGCCGTCCTGCGCCGACGAGGGCGGAGCGAACAGGGCCGCGGCCAGCAGCAGGGCGGGGGCGCGGAGACGGCGGAGCGAGGACACGGGGTGGGGCGAGCCGAAGCCGAGCCTGCCGGGGAGGTAGCCCGGCAGGCCCGGAGGTCGGACCGGCGCTGGCGCGGGGGAGGCTAGAACTCCTCCTCCGAACGGTTACGCGGGAGGCCTCGGATGGCGCCGAAGGCCCAGTTGTCTTCCGACATGGCGATCTCGATGTTCAAGCTGGCCGGCACGCTCACGGCGACCGGAACGAAACCCTGACCTCAGCAGGAGCCAGGGAACATCGCCCTGGCTACCTCCTGTTCGGTGGTCTTGTCGATCACGGTGAACACCGGCGACTTGCCGACCGGCCACCACTTGAGGTACTGCTCGCCGCCCTCGCCGAAGTACCAGATGTGGTCGGGCGAGAAGGCCAGCTGGTCGCCCTGGCGCTGGAAGCCGAACTCGGCCCGCACCGGGCCGCCCCACTCGAAAGTGGTCTCGCCGCCGGCCGGCACCTCGATCGCCGGCGAGCCGCCGGGGCCGACGGTCACGGCCATCGTCGCCATGCCGATCTTGCCGGACTCCAGCCGGTAGCGCCCGGCCGGGACGGTGGTCGGGCCCTCGGTGCGGGCGAGGTCGAAGCAGTGGCGGCCGTCGGAGCTGCGGACCACGGCGGAGAGGATCTTGCCCTGGCCGTCGAAGCCGCCGGCGACGTTGAGCCGCCCGGTCTCCCCTCGGTAGGAAGCCAGCCGGAGCTCGCGGCCGTCGGGGGACGCATCGACGGACCGCAGCTCGCCGCCGAAGCTGAGCGTCTCGCCCAGGAAGGTGGCGACCTTGCCGCGGCCGACCAGGATCGCGTCCTGGCCGATCTCGCCGTAGAGCCCGTCGTTGTCCTGGTCGATCAGGGCCACGCGGTGACCGTCGAGCTCGCCGACCATGGCGCCGCTGGCGGCGTAGACCCAGCCGTTGGGGCCTTGGCGCAGCCGCGCGGCGTAGCGGAAGCCGTCGGCGCCGCGCAGCAGCACCGAGGCCGTCTCCCCTTCGAGGGCGACGTCGGTGACGCCGTCACCGTCGAGGTCGAGCCTCAGCAGGGTGCCCTCCAGCGCGGCGGCGTAGACCCGCCGGCCGCCCTCGAGCCGGATGGAGTCTCCGACCGGTGTGAAGGACTCCGCCGGGAGCTCGATGTCCCAATCGCGGTAGCGCTTGTGCGTCAGGGATACCACGCCCTCGCCGGGATCCGTCGCGGGGACGGCGGGCAGGGCCAAGAGCAAGAGGCTGCAGACCATTTGGACTCCGGGTGGTGCGCGGGCCCCCTGTCCAGATCGGGTGGCAACAGGGCGTGCCCGGACACGGTCAGCCTAACAAGGGTGGGCAATCCGAGGACTTTGAAAGCCACCCGGAGCCGTTGCTCGGCTCGCGGTGAAGCGCCTTCGACCTCAAATCTCCTCCATAAGCCCGAAAACGAAGGTCCGGCCCCGTTTCCTCGCCGGATGATCAGCCACCACAAGGGGTTTGAAGCAATTCTCTGCGCGCGATCGCCACAAATAGGCCCTAAACTTGGGTATTCAGACGCGGCTCCGGCCCGTCCTCCCCTCCTCAGTCCCTGGCCCGTCCGGCGGCGTTCCCCTTCCCCGCCTGGGCTGCGTGGGTCTCACCTCCTCGATCGAGCACCTCCTTCCCTGCGAATCATGCGTACCCGCATCCTCCTCTCCGCGCTGGTCCTCGCGGCCCTCCCGTGTGCGCTGACGGCCCAGACCGTCTACCTCAGCGAATCCTTCTCCACCGGTGTAATGCCGCCCGCGGGCTGGACCGAGGGCAACAACGGCAACAACGTCGGCTGGGAGATCGAGGCCGCCGGACTGGGAGTCCTCATCGGCAGCGATCACGCCTTCCACGACGACTTCACCGGCTGGAACGACAACTTCCTGATGACGCCGCAGATGGACCTCACCGGCGCGACCGCGGTCTACGCCTACTGCGACCAGGGCATCACCTACGCCTCCTGGCGGGACCACCACTACGTCGACGTCTCGCTCGACAACGGCGTCACCTTCATCAACCTGGTCGACGACCTCGCCGGCGACGGCCACTCCGTCCTCAACGTCGACCTCGCCGCCTACGCCGGCACCAACGGCGTCAACGTCGCCTACCACTACACCGGCGACTTCGACTCCGAGTGGGAGCTCGACAACGTCAAGGTCGACGACGTCGGCCCGCCCCCGCCGCCGCCGGCGTGGCCGAACCTGCCGAGCGTCTTCGTGCCGGCCGCCAACTACGCCGACAGCTTCGAGACCTACGGCGGCGTGGTGCCGAGCCACTTCGGCGTCAACGCCCTCGACGCCGCAATGGGGCTCCCCGACCCGGAGGCCTGGTGCGACATCGCCGGCGGCTCGGGCCTCGGCGCCTACAGCGGCACCGCGTGCCTCGAGATGGGCCTCGACCCGTCGTCGAACAACTACCACGACGTGCGCAACGGCCTGGTCATCGGCCTCAACGGCGCCGGCGCCAGCGGCCTGAGCCTGGACTTCATGGCCATCGACCACGGCGAGGAGACGGACACCTGGGACGGCGTCTGGGTCTCGGATGACGGCCTTTACTGGCACATGGCCTACGGCCCGTGGACGCCGCTGCTGAGCTCCTGGCAGCCGGTCACCGGCGTGGTCCTGGACAACCTCGGGGCCGCCACCCAGGGGCAGTTCTACCTCCTGTTCGCGCAGGACGACAACTTCCCCTACGGCTACCTGGACGGCATCGGCGTCGACGACATCCTGGTGACCTCCTCCGGCCCGGCCGCTCCGTACCTCTCGGCGACGAACCTGGTCGGCGGCGCGGTCACGACCATCTCGGTGGCCAACGCCACACCCAACGGCCTCGTCCGGCACGGCTACTCCATGGCCGGTGGCGGCCCGATCGCGACCTCCAACGGCGATCTGCTCCTTAGCCCGCCCTACTTCGAGCTGCCGGTCATGCGCGCCGATGCCAGCGGCAACGCCGCCCTGGCCGCCCCGGTCCCGCCGGCCGCGAGCGGACGCCAGGTCTGGCTGCATGCCTTCGACATCGGCTCGCTCACCTTCTCGAACGGCTTCACCCAGGTCATCCTCTGATCCTGGCCTCCGCGGACCGGCCGCCCGGCCCAGCGCTCATGAGGCGCCGTCCCCTCCAGGGCGGCGCCTCCGTCCTTTCCAGGCTCCCTCGGCCGGACTCCGCCCCGCGCCGGCCGATCCGGGTCTAAACTGGCTCGGAGGTCTGAACCATGCTCCTCTCCCTGCTCGCGCTCGCTCTGTTTCCCCAGTCCCAGCACGTCCGCCCCCCGGTGCGGGTGGACGTCGCCAACAGCGGGAGCGCCGAGCGGGTCGCCTCCGACATCGAGGACCGCCTGGCGGTCGTGACCTGGGTCGACGACTCCCTCGGCGGCGAGCACGTCTGGTGCTCGGCCTCGACCGACGGCGGCCAGAGCTTCGGCGCCGCCGTGCCGGTCGACGCCGATCCCTCGGGCGCCGACAAGGGGCTGCTCGGCAGCTCGATCCGGGTCGCCGGCGGCTCGGCCTACGCCTGCTGGATGGACGGGCGCAACGGCAACGCCGACCTGTACTTCAGCTTCAGCCGCGACCGCGGCGTGAGCTGGTCAGCGCCGCTGCGCCTCGACGACGGCCACGGCGGCGGCTTCGCCCGGGTGGAGCTGTTCCGCTTGGTGGTCGACGCGCCCAGCCAGCTCGTCGCCGTGCTGATGCGCGTCTCCGCCCCGGGGATCGGCAGCGAGGTCCGGCTGGTCCGCTCTACCGACGCCGGCCTGAGCTTCGGCCCGTCGACCCTGTTCCGCCTGGGCAGCAACGTCGGCCGGGTCGACCTGGACTTCGATGCCGGTCGCCTGCACGCCGTCTGGCAGGACGACAAGGCGGCGCCGGGCTTCCTCGAACCGCGCTACCAGCGCAGCGACGATCTCGGCCTCACCTGGCTGCCCACGGCGGCCCGGCTGGCACCCGGCCTGATGACCGACCCCTCCGACCTGCGCGTGCTGGCCGACGGCCCGCGGGTGGCGGTGGTCTGGCAGGAGATCAGCGCCCTGTGCTCGGCCGCCCTGAACCTGTCCAAGGACGGCGGCGACACCTGGCTGCCCTACCCGCGGCGGGTGGCCGGCTCGATCTCCCCGGCCTGCATGCCCCAGAACCCGCGGCCCTTCTTCACGCCCAACGAGCTGGTCGTGGCCTGGGCCGACGACCGGCTGGTCGGCGGGCTCCGGACGCCCTGGCTGGCCTGGACCAGCGACGACGGCGCCACCTGGACCGAGCGCCAGCTCTTCAACACCCCAGGCTCGGAGCTCCGCATCCGCGGCGACTCCGATCGCGGCACCTTCGCGGTCCTTTGGAACGGCGGAACCCAGATCTACGCCTCGGTGTCGCGCGCCGCCCACCCGGAGCCGCAGCCGGTGTTCGTGGTCCACGCCGGCGGGCACATGGGTCACGTCGGCATGGCCCGCGACGGCGCCTACGACGACCTGTTCTCGGCCTGGCTGGAGCGCACCGGCGGCGGCGACGATCACGTCTGGGCCGCCGGCTTCCGAGCCGCCAACCTGGTGCCGGCCGGGCTGTTCCAGGCCGGTCAGAGCTTCCACTTCGAGGCGTCGAATTTCCCCCACGACGAGCACGGCTGGCGCTTCCAAGTCGCGGTGGCCCTCGCACCTGGCGCCACCCCGCTCCCCTTCGGCGACGGCCGCCTCCTCGGCCTGGCCTCGGACCGGCTGTTCCTGGCCACCGCCGGCGATCCGCTGCTGCGCGGCCTGCTGCTCCCCGACGGCAGCGGGACGACGCCGTCGCTGATCTTCCCCGCCAGCGTCCCGCCGGGCACGGCCCTGCGGTTGGCGGCGGTGTCCTTCGCCCCGGGACCGGTTGCTTTCGGCGCGATCACCGACGTGCGGACGGTGTTCGTCAACTGAGATGGAAGGGGCCGGCTGGAATCCGGCCCCCTTCCGTGGCCCCAGTTGATCCGAAAGCCGTTGTATGGAAATGGTTTAGGTCCCTTTTCCGACTCCCGGCGAACCCGGCAGCTGGAGGCTGCCGGGTCCCCTTCAGGCGACCAGGTTTAAGAGCGACCTGGGGCCAATCAAGTGGGCCGGATTCCTCCTGCCCCTACAGGATGTCCAGCACCCCAGTCCCGCTCGACTGGTCCACCAGCGTGCCGACCGCCGCGCGGTAGTTGAGGTCCTGGCCGATCTTCGAATTCCACGGCAGCAGCTCCTTGTCCACCACCAGACCCAGGGCCGCAGCGGCGAAGGCCCGGCCGAGCGGGGTGTAGCTCCGGTCGTCGGCGAGCAGAGCCACCAGGGGCGCCACCGAGCGGTGATCGCCGATGAAGCCGATGGCGGTCGCCACCGAGGACAGCACCGACAGGGACGGCTGACGTCCCTCCACGGGTTGCAGCAGGGCGAGGAGGGTGTCCACCACCTCGTGGTCGTCCATCAGGCCGAGGCCGATGGCGGCCTGGCGCAGGATCTCGGGCCGGCGCCGGCTCTCGCGGACGATCTCCTGGATGGTCTCCCGGTGCTCGCGCGCGCCCAGCAGGCCCAAGGAGACGGCGCAGTATCCGCGCAGGTCGTCGACGCCGGACTTCCGCATGGCCTCGGCGACGGCTCCCTTGGCGCCGCCGAACCGCATCAGGCCGAGCGAGATGGCGTAGGCCGCCTTGCGGGAGGGATTCCGCTCCTTCTCGAAGCTCTCGAGCAGGCTCTCGCCGGCCACCGGGGGCAGGGCGCCGGTGCCGCTCTCCGCCATGTGGTGGGCCATGACGCCCAGCGCCAGCCCGGCCCAGGGCCGGTAGCTGCGCGAGCCCTTGCGGTGCTGCTGCAGCAGGAAGCGCACCACCTGGTCGCGTTGCGGATGCGCCTCGGGCAGCGCCGCTCCGAGGTAGGCGAGCGAGATCGAGGTCAGGTTCCGCTCCTGGAGGTCGGCGCCGTCCTCGGCCAGCCGCATCAGGGTGTCGCCGATCTCGGCCCGGACGCCGTCGGTGCACTGGCGCGCCAGCAGACCGCAGGCCTGGACCACCGACTGGCGGACCTCGTTGGGAGCCTTGCTCTTCGGCGCCACGTAGGCCAGCAATTCGCGGGTCCAGCGGTCCACCGGGCCCGGATCACCCGCTTCGAGCAGCAGCTTGGCGATGGCGTTGGGGCAGTGGGCTCGGACCAGGCGGTTCTGGTCAGGATCCGCCAGAATCTCGCTGAGCCGGCGGACCATCGGCTCCGGATCCTCCAGCCGCGCCAGCCCCAGGCTCACAACGGCCGAGACCTTCAAGTCCGCGGCCGCCTCCGGACCCTCGCTGACCAGGCTCCAGAGGGTGTCGGCGATGCGCCGGCGCAGGGCCGGCTCGGGGCTGGCGTAGGCGACCAGGCCCAGACCATAGACCGCGAAAGCCCGCGTCCGGCGCCGCACCCCGTTCTCATCCCCGGTGAGCTGGCGGCCGACGGCGCTGTCGAGCGCCAGCGCCTCGAGCTCGGGGAGGACCACCGGATCCTGCAGGATGCCGAGCGCCAGCGCGGCGGTCTCCGCCACCTCCTGGTGCGGGTGCCGGAGCCGCGGCAGGATCAGGTCGACCACCGTCGGATCCAGCCCGACCTTCGCCAGCGCGACCAGGCAGGAGGATTGGATGTCGATCGAGTCGGCGCTCTCCAAGGCCTGCCGCAAGGCCGGGATCACCTGCTGGGTGATCTGCTGCAGAGTCGGCTGGAAGGTGCGGTTCTCGCTGGTAAAGGCCTGCAAGCCCTCCGCCAACGGCCCGCCGCTGGTGCCGGGGCCGGCGCTGTGGATCCTGGCCTTCAGGTTCAGGAAGGGCTCCTTGTTGAATTCCCACCAGAACACCCAGCGGGTGAGGTCGTCCGGGGTCGGAGACGGCGGCGTGACCGTGTTGCCCCGCGGGATCGGCACCGGGATCGGCACGTTGGGCGGGGTCACCGACACCCCGGGCAAGGCGCCGGTGACCGGCTGCGGCGGCGGACCGTCAATCGGCGTGGGCGGAGCGCTGGTTCCGGTCGGCGGGGGGGCCGTGCCGCCGCCGGGGGTGGCCGGGGCCCCGGGTCCTCGGGGCGGTGCGCCGGGCGCGGCCCGCCCGCGCTGCGAGGCCCCCGCCC